>NZ_JBARMD010000141.1:0-2083 GCF_049802275.1 Occallatibacter sp.
ATGATCAAGATGTACCTCACTCTCAAGTCTCTGATGGCTCGGGAAGAAGGTCAGGATCTGGTCGAGTATGCGCTCGTCGTGGCCCTGATCGCATTTGGCGCAATCGCTGGCATGAGACTCCTTGCCACTGGCCTCAACAATGCGTTCGATAACATCACGACCGCGTTGACGTCAGCCACGTCGTAGTTCCCACCCATCCGGTTTCGCCGGAAGCTAAAACAACTGCAGCCTGGTTAGTGGGATCCCACTGCCAGGCTGCTGTATTTTTGAAGAGTTTCTTCCAATAAGCAAGTTAGCAATTCGTTACTCTCGCGACCCTTACCATCCGATTAGCCTCCTTGTTTTTTGAGCGCTCCACCGCCTCCAGGCTGTGGCAAAGTATTAGTATGTCCATGTCACAACCGGGGTCCCCAGATCAGACTGTCGGTCTGACATTGCTTGAGGGTGGTCTTACAGCAATCGTTCTGGGACTGTCTTTCGCGTGGCCTCGCCTGGGCGCTTCCTGGTTTGCGCATATTGAGCATTTCCTCGCAAAACTGGCAAGGAGAAAAGTGGCTGCCGTAACGGCGGTTGGACTCTCTGAACTCATTTTGCGCCTGGCGATTCTCCCGTTGTGCGGCCTTCCGAATCCCTTTGTGCCGGACGACTTCAGCTTTCTACTTGCCTCTGATACCTTTTCCCACGGCCGCCTGACCAACCCTACTCCGGCCATGTGGATCCATTTTGAATCGATTCACATCGACATGCTGCCGACTTACATGTCAATGTACTTTCCCACTCAGGGCCTGGTGTTGGCAGCTGGGAAATTGCTCTTCGGCAACCCGTGGTTTGGCACCCTGATCATGAGCGCACTGATGTGCGCTGCGATTTGCTGGATGCTTCAAGCATGGATGCCGCCGTCCTGGGCTTTCCTCGGCGGCATGCTGGCCGTCATTCACCTTGGGCTGTTCAGTTACTGGATCAACACGTTTCATGCCGCCGGATCAATCGCGGCACTTGGCGGCGCACTGGTGCTTGGTGGGTTGCCAAGGTTTAAGCGCCGACCAGTTTTTTGGTATGCATTACTCATGGCCGTGGGCATCGCCATCATGTTCACCACGCGGCCTTTCGAGAGCATGCTGCTGTTTATACCGGTAGCGGTGTCTCTGGTCCGCTGGTACCTCCGTGCTGCGGACCACCCCAGTGCCTCGGCGCTTCTGCGCCAGACTGCTATTCCCCTGGTGGTAGTTGTGACGGCCGCCGCCTGGATGGGGTATTACGATTACCGCGTCTTTGGCCATCCCCTGACATTGCCCTACACGGTTAATCGGGCGACCTATGCAATGGCGCCCTATTTCGCGTGGCAAAATCCACGTCCTGAGCCGGCTTACCACCACGAGGAGATGCGCCAGTTCTACTATGAAGATGAGCTTGGCAATTACCAGAAGAGCCATTCGTTCGGTGGCTTCATCAAGATGACCCTGGTCAAGGCCGTCGGCGGGACGCTCTACTTTACCGGATTGGCATTCCTTCCGCTCTTCTTTATGGCGCCGCGGGTATTTCATGATCGACGCGTCCGATTCCTTCTGATTTGCACGGGAGTCTTGACGGCGGGCATGATGCTGGAGATCTTTATGATTCCCCATTACATGGCGCCCTTCACCGCGGCCATCTATGCCCTTGGCCTGCAGGCTATGCGCCATATGCGGCAGTGGCGTCCCGGCGACCAGACAGTAGGCATCACCTGGACCCGCCTCACCTGGGTAATCCTTCTCGTCATGTCCGTCCTGCGTCTCTACGCTCAGCCTCTCCATTTGGCAATTCCGGAATGGCCTTCATCGACTTGGAACAATAGTTGGTATGGTCCAGGAGTCTTCGGCAAGGATCGTTCCGAGGTTCTGCACAAATTGGAGAGCCTTCCTGGTGGCCAGATCGCCATCGTCCGTTATTCGCCGGGGCACAACCCTCAGGATGAGTGGATCTACAACGCAGCCGATATCGATCAATCGAAGGTAATCTGGGCTCGTGAAATGGACCCCGCAAACAACCGCGAGCTGTTTCAATACTATAAAGATCGCAAAGTTTGGCTCGTGCAACCCGACAC
>NZ_JBARMD010000142.1:0-6591 GCF_049802275.1 Occallatibacter sp.
GGAGGTTTCCGCTGATCATCAGGCTGGGGATCTGCTCAGGCTCGCCGTTGCCGGTGAGTGCGGAAGTAAAAACGCGGGCAGCACCGAACTCCTCGAATGAAGTGCTCTGTGCCTCCCAATCCCTCAGATTCTGCCACGAGACAGAAAGAATCGGGAACTGAGTGGCGCGCTCTGAGACCATCACCACGCGGTCGGGCTCGGGGAAGGGAAGAGGCCGCAGCAGAACGCTGTAAAACACGCTGAAGATCGCGGTATTGCATCCGATGCCCAGAGCAAGCGTCACCACCGCAACAACGGTGAAGACCTTGCTTTTGCGCAACTGGCGCAATGAGAATTGCAGGTCTCTCACCAGGCTCAAAAGCTACCTCACATGTTCTTTCAGATTAGAAGATTCAGGCCAGCCTCTATCGCTTGCTGTTGGGTGCAAGTCTCTCATAGAAAGCCCATAAACCCGCAGCTTTCGGGACGAACGGACGCAAGGCGAGGATGAAAGACCTCGCCGATGCGTTCGAAGTGGAATGTTAAGGAAATTCCCAGCCTGATAGCGCCCCCGGATCAGAGGTTGGCGCTTTCTGTTTCCTGAAATCAGCCGCACAATCCAGGTCAGAATCACTGCCCCAACGGTCGCAATGATGATGCTGATGATCAAACCGTGCTCACCAACTCCGCCGAGTCCAAGGTGGCTCGCCAAAAAGCCGCCGATGAGGGCGCCGACCAAGCCCACGATCATATCCATGAAGAAGCCGAAACCTGACCCCTTCATGAGCTTTCCGGTCAACCAGCCCGCGATAAGCCCGATAATGATCCACGCAATCAATCCATGACCCATAATGTTTCTTCCTCCTTGGTGACTATGGAATTTGAAGCCGGTGTGGAGGGTGCTTTTGGCAGGTCCGCCACAGGCAACGCAGAATACACGCCATCCCCTTGAATGCACTAGGTTTTTTTTGCAATACCGATGGCCCTCTCTGTGGGATGCAGAATACGGGCTTGATGAGAGCAAAATTCGCAGCCGGGTGCTGGCCGAGGGTCGAAACTGTGTTTATCCCGCACCGTTCGACACAGCTTTTCGTGAGCCACAGCTTTATACTTCCCGCCATGCGATCTACCTTGATCTCCGCTTCACTGTTTTTTGCCGTCGCGCTTTCTTCCATTTCCGCCCAGACCGCCGAACAACTCAAGCCCCCTTCCGCGGACGAAGCGCGAGTCTTCCTCGATCGTGCGAACGCGGAGCTTCTCAAACTGGCCACCGATGCGTCGCACGCCCAATGGACAGCAGAAACCGACATCACCGACGACACGGAGGCTACAACCGCTGTGATGGGTGAGCAGGTCACGGCCCGGATCCTGCAACTGGTCGAAGAGAGCCATCGCTGGGATAAGGTGACTCTGCCTCCGGATTTGCGCAGGCAGATGATGCTGATGCAATTGAATGCGCCCGCCGCGCCCAGGGAGCCAAAGTTGCTGGCCGAGCAGATGCAACTCGCGGCCCAGCTGACCGGGATGTACGGCAAGGGAAAGTACTGCCCCGGCACTCCGGCTGGACAGGATCCCGCCCCCGACGCCAAATGCATGGGCATCGATGAGATCTCCGACATCATGGCGCATTCGCAAAATCCTGAAGAACTGACGAAGCTCTGGGTGGGATGGCACGCCATCGGCGCGCCCATGCGCGAGAAGTATGCGCGCTTCATCGAACTGCAGAACATCGGTGCGAAAGAACTGGGGTACAACGATACGGGCGAGCAATGGCGTGCAGGATACGACATGACTCCGGCGCAGTTCTCGGCGGAACTCGATCGCGCATGGACGCAGTTGGAACCAATGTATCGCGCCTTGCACGATTACGTGCGCAGCAGGCTGATCGCTAAATACGGCAAGGCAGCCGAGCGGTCCGATGGACTCATTCCGGCCCAACTGCTGGGCAATATGTGGGCCCAGGAGTGGGGCAATATTTACGACATCGTTGCGCCAACTGATCCCAGCCTTTCGCAATACAAGCCGGTCGACCTTGAAGCAGCTTTGAAGAAGCAGATTGCAGCAGAAGACCCTGCTGCAGCACCGGCTTTTGTCCCCGGCGCGGATCTCTCATCGGACGCAGGACACGCCGCCAGGCTCGCCGCAGGCCGGGATATGGTCCATTACGGAGAGAACTTTTTCAAGTCGCTCGGATTCGCACCGCTGCCGGCGACTTTCTGGCAGCGATCGCAGTTTGTGCATCCGCGTGACCGAGAAGTCGTGTGCCACGCATCGGCTTGGGACGTGGATTCTGAGGATGATCTGCGCGTGAAGATGTGCATCGAGGTGAACGCAGACTATTTCACCACGGTGCATCACGAACTGGGACACAACTTTTATCAACGCGCGTACAACAAGCAGCCGTTTATGTTTCGCGGTGGCGCGAATGATGGCTTTCACGAGGCAATTGGAGATTCCATAGCACTGTCGATTACCCCGGCATATCTGAAGACGCTTGGGCTGACAACGACCGATCCACCCGCGGAGGCGGATATCCCGCTGCAACTGCAGACTGCTCTCGACAAGGTGGCTTTTCTGCCATTTGCGCTGGCGCTGGATAAATGGCGCTGGGAAGTGTTTTCCGGTCAGATCAAGCCGGCGGATTACAACAAGGAGTGGTGGGCGCTTCGCGAGAAATACCAGGGCGTTGCTCCGCCCGTTGACCGCACAGAAGCCGATTTCGATCCAGGCGCGAAGAATCACATTCCTGCCAATGTGCCCTATGCCCGCTACTTCCTGGCACGTATCTATCAGTTCCAGTTCTACAAAGCCATGTGCGATGCCAGCGGCTACCAGGGCCCGCTAAATCGCTGCAGCTTTTATGGTTCAAAGGCAGCCGGCGAGAAGCTCGCAAAGATGCTCGAGGCGGGTCAGTCGCGTCCCTGGCAGGAGACTCTGAAAGAGATGGCAGGCACCGATCACCTGGATGCACAGCCGATGCTCGACTACTTCGCACCACTCTACAAGTGGCTGCAGGAGCAGAACGCCAAACATTGACCAGAGGCTTGCAAGTCAATGACATCGGGAATCTACCTGACACTCTCCTTGACAGTCTAGGAGACCGCAGGTAATCTCTCTCCTAGATCGTCAAGGAGAGTCCGGTTGGCTGATAAATCGCAAGACAAGCAGACGGAGATATTGCAGGGAACACTCGATCTGCTCATCCTCAAGGCCGTTTCGCTCGGCCCGCTGCACGGCTACGGCGTGTTGCTGCGCATTCAGCAGATATCGGGCGAGGAGCTTGTGATTCAGCAAGGCTCGCTGTATCCAGCGCTCTATCGCCTGGAGCATCAAGGCGTAATCGCCAGCGAATGGGGCGACAGCGAGAACAATCGCCGCGCCAAATACTACCGGCTCACGGCCGCAGGCAAGCGTCGCCTCGAAGCTGAAACTGAGAAGTGGAATCGCATGGCCGGCATCATTGCCGGAATTCTTCGCACCACGCCGGAGAATGTATGAAGCTGTTCGAATTTGTAATTCGCAAGAACGCGGAGTTCCGTTCTTGGCTGCGCTCCATTTTGAACCGCAGCCGGCTTGAGACCGAGATGGAAGCGGAGCTTCAGCTTCATCTCGAGCAACTCTGCGAAGACCTTGTCCGTGCGGGCGACTCGCCCGCCGAGGCCGCTCGCCGGGCCCGCATCGCGCTTGGCCCCGCACTCGCCCACAAGGAAGATATGCGCGCATCGCTGGGGCTTCGCTGGTTCGATGAACTCCGAGCCGACATTCGCTATGGAATTCGCATCTTGGCGAAGAGCCCAGCCTTCACCTTGATTGCCGCATCCTCCCTCGCGCTCGCTATCGGCGCTAATACCACCATCTTCGCGATCGGCAAGCAACTGCTCTACGATCGACTCAACGTTCCCCATCCGGAAGAGCTGCGCATGCTGCGCTGGAATGGGGATGGCCACGAAGCCGTCCCGAGCATGTGGGGAGATTTCGATTTGGCGCCTGGCGGCGGCACCACGGCTTCGGTATTTTCGTACCCCATTTACCAGCAACTGCGCGAGCACAACGAAAAGCTTCAGGATCTGATCGCGTTCAAAGAAGATGGAATGAACGCGACCATCAACGGCAATGCCCGACGCGTTAATGCAGCCATGGTGTCGGGAAATTTTTATGGTGCACTCGGCATCCATCCGCAGCTCGGACGCGTTCTGCAGGCGTCAGACGATGCGGTTCCCGGATCGGGTTCTGTCGTGGTGATTAGCGACGAGATCTGGCAAAAGTACTTTGGCCGTTCGCCCTCCGTGATTGGCAAAACATTGACCCTCAACCAAACAGCGGTAACGATTGTCGGCGTTAATCCGCGCGGCTTTACCGGCGCAAAAAATGTGCTGCAGCCTCCCGATTTGTTTGTGCCCATCAGCATGCAGCCCGTGATTGACCCCAAGGGCAAGACATCACTGCTGACTGACCCAACACTGTGGTGGGTGAATATCGTCGGCCGCGTCAAACCCGGGGTCAACGACAGCGCGGCGGAGGCGGCTCTCGATGTGCAACTACGGGCCGCGGTTCGCGCGACAACGCCATTGGGAAAGGGCGACACGATTCCGCGTCTCGCGCTCGCCGATGGCAGCCGTGGTCTGCACTATGCAGATCGCGAGTTCAAGAAGCCACTCTTCGTGCTTTCCGGCTTTACGGCATTCGTAGTGCTGCTGGCGTGTGCCAATATCGCCAATCTGCTGCTGGCCCGAGGTGCGCAACGGCAGCGTGAAATGAGCGTTCGTCTCGCCATGGGCGCTGGCCGCGCGCGCATCCTGCGCCAGTTGCTCACAGAAAGCCTGATGCTCGCGGCCATTGGAGGCGCTGGTGGCCTGCTGCTTGGTTACTTCGGCCAAAGCACGCTTCCGAAGCTGTTGACCAATGCCTGGGAGCGCGGCGATGGGGCATCTCTCGCTCCGCGTTTCGATTGGGGCGTGTTCGCATTCACCGTTGCTGTCACGCTTCTTACCGGGATAATTTTTGGATTGGTTCCGGCGTGGCTTGCAGCTCGTTCGGAAGTCAGCAGCACTCTCAAAGAGACCGCGCAAAGCACATCTCGGCGGCGCAAAGGCCTTACCGGAAAATCGATTGTGGCTTTTCAAATTGCCCTTTCCACGCTGCTCGTGGTGGGTGCCGGCCTGTTTCTGCGGACATTGTTGAAGCTGAATGCGGTGGATGTGGGGTTCGATGCCGATCATCTCATTCTGTTCGAAATCAGCCCGCCTGCGCGCCGCTATCCCGGTCCGAAAGATGTGCGATTACATGAGCAACTCGAAGCACGTTTCGCCGCAGTTCCTGGCGTCGAGCACGTTGCGCCGGGATCCATTCCTTATATCGCGCAGAACATGACCAATGCGGACTTCTATGCGGAAGGGGAGAACTTTGATGCCAAAATGAAGCGTGCCGAGGACGAAAACACGGTGGGCATCGACTTCTTTCCAACGCTTGGAATTCCCATAGTGGCGGGCCGCGGATTCGGACCGCAGGATACGTCCACTTCGCCCAAGGTTGGGATCATTAACCAGTCTCTCGCTCGCAAGAGATTTCCGAATATCAACCCGCTTGGCAAGCGGTTCAAGGCAGATCGCGCAACTTCCGATTGGATACGGATCGTCGGCATCTGCGCCGATACGCGCTACTCCGATCTGCGGGGCGACCCGCCTGCGCAGTTCTTTGTTCCCTACGTGCAGCAGCCCGAGGTGGGGACGCTGACCTACCAGATTCGTACAAATATGCAGGCCTCCGCTCTTTTCCCGGAGCTGCGCAGGGTTGTTCAGTCCGTCGACCGCGACCTGCCCATCATTGACTTCCGCACGCAGCGGGAGCAGATCAATGCAACCATGCAAATGGAGCGCGCCTTCGCCGCACTCACAGCGGGCTTCGGCGTCCTGGCTCTGGCGCTGGCCTGCGTCGGCATCTACGGCATCATGGCCTATTCGGTCGCGCAACGGACCAGTGAAATCGGCATTCGACTGGCACTGGGTGCGCAGCCCGGACAGGTGCGCAGCATGATTCTGCGCGAGAGTACGTGGCTCACCGTGGTTGGAGTTGTTGTTGGCGTTGGCGCCGCGCTAGGGCTCACGCGACTGGTGAAATCGATGCTCTATGGAGTCACACCGAACGATCCGACTACGCTGGTGGCAGGGGTCGCACTTTTGCTGGCCGTCGCAGTGGCTGCCACCTGGATTCCGGCACGCCGCGCTGCAGGTGTTCAGCCGATGGAGGCACTGCGGCACGAATAGTCAAGCCCGCCAGCCCATCATCGCCGCATAAACGTCTCAAAGCAAACGCCAAAATGCTCGGCCTATTTTGCAGGTTATTTCGCCGATTAGCCTACGCTGAGACTATGTGCGCGACCTCGGCTCCTTTATTCTCAACTCACCATCGTCTCGCAGGTCTGCGAAGCCTTCGCGCGTCGCCTTCTCCGCAAAACGGGCCTGTGAAACTGCGAAACTGCGTGCAGCAGAGAAGAGATACCACTAAGTCCAATGCTGAGAGTAATCTGCGGCTAAGTCCAATCGAAAGAATACTTTGCAGCGACGGCCGCACCGTAAATCTTTGAAAGGAGAGACTTTCTCTACGGAGATGGGG
>NZ_JBARMD010000143.1:0-4029 GCF_049802275.1 Occallatibacter sp.
CAACACGTTCGCGCCCAAATTGCCCCATCCGCTCCCGCTCGTCGGGATGATCCAGAAGCCACAATATCTTGTCTGCGAAGTCGGCTACCAAATCATCCCCTTTGCTGTAAAGCGAAGAATCTCCAGCTGTAAACCGCCCTTCCTTCAGATCGAATTGAACGATCGGCTTTCCCAGGGCCATATATTCAGCAATCTTGATCATCGTCGAGATATCGTTCATCTCGCATGGCTTGTCTGGATTTACGCAAACGTCCGATGCCGACAGAACCTCGAGCAATTCGCCATCAGGCACGCGACCCGTAAAGTTAAACATCTCCTCAAGATGTTTATCCGCCACCATGCGCCGCAGCGCAGGTAGCCCCGGACCTCCGCCGACACAGGTAAAGTGAACATCCGATCGGCCGCGACTCCTGATGTTCGCCGCAACGTCGATAAGAATATCGAGTCCCTCCTGAATACTCATGGTGCCGACATAACCGACAAGGTAAGTTTTGCCGTACTTCAATGCCGGCTTGATTGGCACAGGCCCGAATGTAGCCAGATCCGGTCCATTGCGAACTACAAAGACATCCTTCTCATCAATTCCGCCGCGGCTGATCGCCAGCGCCTTATAGCTTTCATTTGTGGCCATAACGACACTGGAACAAGCATAGGTAAGTCTCTCCAGCCACGATTGGATCTTGAAGAAAAGATCCCGTCTGCCGTACTTCGAGAGATATAACTCGGGATTTGCATCATGATGATCGAAAACGTAACGAACTCCGAACAATCTGAACGGCAATACAACCAGAAAAATGTCGTCTGGTGGATTACACCCCTGAATTACATCGAATCCGTGCGCGAAAAAGATCCACCAGCCAAACAGAAACTCCCAGAATAATGCGCATCCATATTCCCAAACATACCCGGCTGGAGTATTTCCTTCCGGCGGCATCGGGTGCCGATAGATGCGGACTCCCTCGAGGACTTCGTGAACCTTCTTGAAGCCTTTGCCTTGCGGACAGAGAACGGCGACGTCGTACCCGTGCTGACAAAGAGCGCGCGCTTCCTTCCAGACACGAGTGTCAAACGGAACCGGAAGGTTCTCGACGACAATCAGAATGCTTCTTTTTGCTTTTGTCACGTGGTCGAATCCGAATCACTTTCCCACAAAGGTGAGTTGTTGCGCCTTCGCACTTCCCTGCTTCGTGATTCGAACGAGATCCACGAGACACTGACCATCGCGAAGAGTTGACTGGATCTGACTGAACTCCGGATCATAATTCCCAATAACGATGGTCTCCGCATGCGCCAGCACCGCGTCGACGCTGGCCGCCATCAACCGCGAGATGTGGGGAATGCGATTGAGGATAAAGTCCCGGTTGGCGCCTACCAGGGCCGCGATATTTACATTCCGGTCGTAAATGCGCAGGTCATACCCCTTGCCGATAAGCCGTTCAATCACCTCGATAACAGGGCTCTCGCGGAGATCGTCCGTGCCTGCCTTGAAACTGAAGCCGAGCACTCCGACCCGTGAGTTTCCGCTTTCGATCACCAACTTGACGCCGTGAGCAATTTGCATTTCGTTGCTGGGAAGAACCGAGTTGAGAATCGGAAGTTGCAGGTCGTGCATCTTCGCCTGGTAAGAAAGCGCTCGCAGATCTTTAGGAAGACACGAACCACCGAACGCAAAACCAGGTTTGAGGTAGGCCGGAGATATGTTTAGCTTCTTATCCTGGCAGAAGATGTTCATCACCTCTTCTGCATCGACGGCGAACGCGTCGCAAAGATTGCCAATCTCGTTCGCGAATCCGATCTTCAGAGCATGCCAGCTGTTGTCCACGTACTTGATCATTTCGGCGTTATTCAGATCCGTCCGAATTAGCGGAGCCTCTATCCCCTGGTAGAGAGCCGCAAGCATATCTCCGCTCTCTCGATCCAATTCACCGAAAACCGTCTTCGGTGGGTATCTGAAATCCCTGACAGCTGTACCCTCTCTCAGGAATTCGGGGTTGTAGCAAACTCCGAAATCTTCGCCCGCCTTCTTCCCTGAGAATTCTTCGAGCACAGGAATCGCTACGTTTCTCATCGTTCCCGGCAGAATCGTGCTGCGAATTACAACGGTGTGCCTGGTGTCCTTGGTCCGTAGAGCCTGACCAATTTGTTCGCAAATCCGACGGATATAGCGAAGATCGAGGTTGCCATTCGACTGGCTGGGCGTTCCTACGCAGACAATGGAAAGATCAGTCTCATGAACCGCGGTGAGTGGATCCTGGGTCGCACGCAGTTGGCCTTTGCGGACGGTTTCTTCGATAATCTCGCCAATTTCGTCTTCCACGATTGGTGAAAGGCCCCGGTTAATCAGATCGACCTTATCCGGAACCGGATCGACACCAAGAACCTGGTTCCCGTCGGCGGCGAAGCACGCAGCGGACACAGTTCCCACGTAGCCTAATCCAAAGATACTGATTCTCAAAGTCTGCTCCATTTTCAAAACTTGTCCGCAAAACTAACAGAAATGTTCCACCGCTTACACCGTCGCGACCGCACCTACGGTAAGGCCCCGAAGCCATTCTTCGAGAACGATGATGCTAAAGAGAATTTTGTGATTGTCCTGTCTGCCTGCGACATGATCAGCGTGGAGTTGCTTGACCGCTGCGGGGTTCAAGTAATCATAGATTGCAGATTTATCATCGGCGAAGGTGTTAGCCATAGCGCTTCCAAGCGAACTGCGAAACCAATCGTCAACCACATTCATTGCGAAGCCACGCTTCGGCCGACGCACGATTGACGCCGGCAGGAACTTCCGGCACACCTGCCGATGAAGCCATTTTCTAGCGCCGTTGCGAACCTTCAAGTTGGGCCCCAATCTTTCCGCGTATTCGACGATGTCCTTGTCGAGGTATGGAACCCGCAACTCCAGGCTGTGTGCCATCGAGAGCTTATCGGCATACATTAGCAGTTCATCCGGCAAAGTCGACCGAACCTCCAGAAACTGTAGCCGTCCCAACTCGTCATTATGCGGCGCAAGGCCGGACAGGTCCGCCCAGCATTGCTCTAGCTTATCTCCCGATTCAGGTTCCACCAAACCATCGCGGAAGAGGCGTCGTATTTGTGATCCAGGCAAAAGGGAAAGAATGCGCTCCGTACTGTGTTCGCCCGCGCCGCTCGAGAGAGCATGAAGTCCACGCTTCAGCGTCTCATTACGAGGCAGTGCGCCAACGGCCATCTCCAACGGTGTTCGAGCCCAACCAGGCAGACCTGTCCACGTCGAACCGTAACGAGCGCCTAGATGCCGCTTATACCCCCCGAACAATTCGTCAGGCCCTTGCCCCACCAGGCCAACCTTCACGTTCTGGCGGGCACGCTGGCAGACGAAGTACATCGGGACAACGGAAGAGGTCGCAACAGGCTCCTCCAGGCATCCAACGATGTTCCTTAGCTCCCGCTCAAATACCGCGCGACTGATTCTGACCCCTGTATGCTGCGATTTCAGAATTCGAGCAGTCTCTTCCGCATCCACCAATTCGTCGTCGGCGAAACTCTCACCGTAGCCGACTGAAAAGCTTTGCCAGTCGGCTCCATTCTCGTTCATCAGCGCAAGCAAAAGTGCAGAATCAATCCCACCACTTAGAAGGAGTCCCAGTGGCACATCGCTGATTAATTGGCGCCGGACTGCCTGCCGGTATAGAGCCAGCAGTTCCTCGCCCGCCTCCGCCGGACTCTTTGGCGGCGCAAATGCCTTCGGCGAAGACCGATACCATCGGCTCGTTTCAATTGCTCCATCCTGCACTACGAGTTTGGTGCCTGATGCAAGCTTGCGCACGCCGCGCACCGCCGTATAAGGAGAGGGTGTAAACCGATATTGCAAGAAGAGACTCAGCGCCTCAGGGTCTGCTTCCGGTCTTCCGTCGCCCATCGTTGCACAGACCGCCCGCATTTCAGAGCCGAACCACAGCGAACCTTTGTCCTCGCGATAATAGACAAGCTTGATC
The DNA here is from genome assembly GCF_049802275.1 of Occallatibacter sp. NCBI lineage: Bacteria > Pseudomonadati > Acidobacteriota > Terriglobia > Terriglobales > Acidobacteriaceae > Occallatibacter > Occallatibacter sp. The sequence goes on from NZ_JBARMD010000143.1 coordinate 3,975, forward strand.
CCAAACGCATCCCGCGCGATCATGAGGCGTCGCCGGCGAACATCCCACACCGCAA
>NZ_JBARMD010000144.1:0-12076 GCF_049802275.1 Occallatibacter sp.
GGCCATCACCGGGCCGCCCCTCGACGAGCTGGCCACGCGCATGAATGAGCACCACTGGCGCGAGGGCGAAGAGGCTCGCCGCCGCTACGTCACCGCCATCTTTCTGCGCCTCCACCCCGAGTCGGGCAAGATCGAGGTGGTCAACGCCGGCCACAACCCCGGCTTCCTGGTTTCCGCCGACGGCGCCACCCGCGAATTCGAGGCTGCCGGCACGCCTTTGGGACTTCTTCCGGGCATGCGCTACTCCAGCGAGCAAGCCGTGTTTACACCGGGGACGAGGCTGCTGTTCTACACTGACGGCCTCACGGAGGTATTCCGCGGCGAGGAAGAGTTTGGCCCGGAAAGACTTATGAGCGAATTTTCTAAGTGTCCCGGCGAACGAGCCGATGTTATCCTCGATTCATTGTGGGCAACAATTGACGACTTTGCCGACGGCGGCCCGCAAAGTGACGACATGACCGCACTTGCGTTGTGCAGGTGTGCGCAGGGTACGGAGATACCGGCATGAGCAAGGTGAAATCCACTTCGGTGGAGGTGCGGCTGCCTTCGCAGCTCGGCTACGAAAAAGTGGCAATGAGCACCGCCGCCGCTGTGGCCAAACTGATGGGTTTCCGCGAAGATCGCGTCGAGGATTTAAAAACGGCCGTGGCTGAGGCTTGCATCAACGCCATCGAACATGGCAATAAATTGAACGACGACCTCTCCGTTGGCGTAGTGCTTTCAGCTGGCATTAACGCCCTTGAGGTAAAAGTGATTGATGATGGCAAGGGATTGAAGACCGTTCCCCCCAAGCCGGACATCGATAAGAAGATTCATGGTGAAGAAGATCCCCGGGGCATGGGCATGTTCTTAATCCAGGCGCTGGTCGACGAGGCCGAATGGGTTAAAGGCTCGAATGGCAAGAGCAGTTATGTCAGGCTCGTCATTCGTCTGGATGCAGTAGCGGACTAACCGATTAATACGGAGACACGAGATCGTGCAGAGTGAAACCAAAGCGCGCGTAGACCAATTGACTTCCCCAGCAGGACACAACGTCACCGCCCTCCGATTTGAGGGTGACATTGCCAGCACGTCAAAAGATGCGGTCCTCGGCAGCTACCAGTCGCTGCCCAAGGAGACCGCCAAGCTCGTGCTGCTCGATTTCACGAAGGTGGACTACATTAACTCCAGCGGTATCGCCCTCGTTATCCAGATGCTCATCGAGGCTGCAAACTCTGGCCAGAAGGTCTATGCCTTCGGCCTGTCGCCGCATTTCACCAAGGTTTTCACCATGGTTGGCATCACGAAGTACGCCGGCTTGTTCCCGTCCCAGGCCGATGCTCTAGCGGCGCTGTAGAGTCAGCGCCGCATTCCTCAATCTCCATCGAATCACTTGTCATCCCGAGCGCAGCCGAGGGATCTACAGTTGTTTTCCTTCCGCCCAGTCGCGCCTACCCCCTGATCTCTGCACTAGAATCTCCCCATGAACCTGGAAGCAATTCAATCGGCTTTGCGCGACGCCGGCCACGACGGCTGGCTCTTCTACGACCATCACCACCGCGATCCCATTGGCGAACGCATTCTCGGCCTCGATCCCAAGGCCCACATCACGCGCCGCTGGTACTACTACATCCCCGCCACCGGCGAACCGCGCAAGCTGATGCACCGCATCGAGCAGGGTAGGCTCGACTCACTCCCAGGGTCAAAGGGACTGTACTCAAGCTGGCAGGAACTGGCCGCCGGCCTCGAAGCTATGCTCGCCGGATCCAAACGCATCGCCATGCAGTACTCGCCCAACAACGCCATCATGTACGTATCCATGGCCGACGCGGGCACCGTTGAATTCCTTCGTAGCATCGGCAAGCAAATCGTTAGCTCCGCCGACCTCGTCAGCCAGTTCGAAGCCGTGCTCACTGAGAAGCAGATCCTCAGCCACTCCGTCGCGCAGATGGCTATTGACGAAATCCTCGAAGAAGCCTGGAAGGAAATCGGCCGCCGCCTTCGTCCCGCCAAGGGCAAGCCCGGCAAAGTCACCGAATTCGACATGGTGCAGTGGCTCAGCGACGGCATGAAGCGAGCAAATCTCGTCTGGGAAAATGGCCCCAACGTCAGCGTCAACGCCAACTGCTCCGACTCGCATTACGAGCCCACCGCCGACCACACCGCCGAAATCAAGGAAGGCGACTTCCTTCTGATCGATATCTGGGGTCGCGTCGACGATGCCGAAAGCGTCTATTACGACATCACCTGGACGGGCGTCGTCGGCCGCGAACCCAGCGAGCGCGAGCAGCACGTCTTTGAAACCGTCCGCAACGCCCGGGACGCTGCCATCAGTGTCGTCGAGCAGGCCTTCGCCACAGGCCGCTCCATCTGCGGCTACGAAGCCGACGACGCATCTCGCGCCGTGATCCGTGCAGCCGGATTCGCCGACTACTTTACGCACCGCACCGGACACAACATCGCCCACGAAATCCACGGCCCCGGCGCGCACCTCGACAACCTGGAGACGCATGACATCCGCCAGATCCTGCCCAACACCTGCTTCTCCGTCGAGCCCGGCATCTACCTCCCCGAGTTCGGCGTCCGCAGCGAAATCGATATGCTCACTGCCCCGGGCAAAGCCTGGGTAACCGGCAAAATCCAGCGAGAATTAGTGAGAATTTGATTCGAACACCCGAGTCTGAACTCTGAACTTCGACCCTGTTTCGTGCGTTATAGTCAAGAAGGCATGGCAGAACCTGAAAACAAGAACGTCGTTGCGCAAAAGAGCGCGCAGGGCGGATTCGTCTTTTTACCCCTGATTGCAGGATGGCTCATCCCTGGTGCGGGACACTTTCTTCTGCGCAAATGGGGGCGCGGCGCATTGCTCGCGATCTCCATCGTCTGCATGTTCGCGCTCGGCTTGGCCATGCAGGGCCGCCTCTACGCCAATGCCCACGACATTCTCGAAATGCTCGGCCTGGCTGGCGATCTCGGCAGCGGACTGCTCTACATTGTGGGCCGCGCCATGGGTCTCGGCGCCGACTCGGTCCAACTCACCGTGGCCGACTGGGGCACGCGCTTCATTGTCGTGGCGGGCTTGCTGAATATCATTGCCGCAGTCGACGCGCACAATATCCGCACCGGGAGGAAGCTCTAATGTTCTCGCCCTCCCATTTCACTGCGGTTCTGCTTTTCGCCACGTTTGCATCGACGGTCTTCGGCATCACTCAGCGTGAAACGCCGCAGAAGATGTTCCGCTATGGTCTCTACTGCTGGGCACTGTTCGTCGGCTCGGCCATAGTGTTGAGCTGGGTGATGTTCCTGATCGCACGGTAAACTTCGCAACAGGAAGAGTCAGCGCAAGAAAGGACTCCGCCTTGAACAAGAACTGGCACGCCAAGAATCAGATGCCCCCAAAGGCAACTCTGGAACAACGAATCCAATGGCACAGAGAGCATCAGAAGCACTGTGCCTGTCGCGAAGCACCGAAGAGCATCTCTCCGTATTTGAAATGAAGAAATTGCAGAAGTAGACCAGGGCCAGGCGCGATCTTAGCCCACGCTCTCCCGCTCCCACACCGCCGCGTCGAACACGTGGGTGCATTCGTAGCCTTCACTCTTGTAAAGCTCGATGGCGTTGCCATTCGCCTCGGTTACCGTGAGCGAAATCTCGCTCACCCCCTGCCGCACAAAATGCGTCGCAGCTACCGAAAGCAGCATCCGCGCGAGCCCATGTCGTCGATAGCTCGGGTGCACGCAGAGCTGCGTTATATGTCCACTCTGCGGACTGACCCGGGATCCGAGAACCAGCGCCGCCAGTTCGTGGCTGCCGCGCTCTACCACTACATGCGATACCGGCGCGGAAAACACCCCGCACCCTGAGTAGCGCACGATATTGTGCAGGAAGCGCATCGATCCATGCACAGACCGGTACTGGTCGTTGATAAGGCTGTCGGGATGGTCGCTGTACGCTGTCGCGATCAACCGGGCTGCGGCGTTCAGGTCCTCGTCGCGCCATGCTCGCAGCTCAAGCTCGGGGGGCAAGTCCACCCGGGGTCGGCTCCAGTGTCCAGCAAGCTGTTGCACCATGAAGTGCCGGCGATAGATCTCGAATCGGGACTCGCGAAAAATCGCCGAGTGCGTGCCCGAGGGATGCAGCAAAAGTTGTGACTCTATCCGGTCAACGTTAGGCGAGTTCAGAAGCGTCTCGAACAGGTGCCGCAGCAGCGTCCCTTCGATTTCCCGCGCCGGTTCCAGCGCTCCATCGGCCATTCCGTCGCGGTTGGGATTCTGCCCCGGCAGTGCAAACACATCGCCGATCACTGCCTTCGTCTCTTCGTACACGCAAAAGGCGTAACCGGTAACTTGTCCCGATTCCAGCGCAGCATAACCCGGCAGGAGATGGTTATCGAGATACTGCATCAGCAGCCGCGCTGAGGCCCGATAGTCCCAGTGCAGCCGCTTGCTCCATAGCTCTCCCTCAGCGTCGAGTACGGGCCGCAGCACCGGCGCAGCGAAATGCCGAAGATCGAGGATCTCGATAGTCACGCCAGCTGCCATGTTTCCCTTATTGGATGCGACCGTCTCTCGGACGGCGTCAGAGATGCAAGTCGGCTTTGCGGCGTGGCACACTACCCCTTTCGCCGCCAACGGGCCTCCCGCTCACTGTGCCACGATTTACCGCTTCCCTGCAAGTTATACGAGGCCCTAACTTTGTTAGGGTAACCAGAATCTACCGCGCGCCCACCATGTAGACTTCGAGTCCCTGTTCGGGCCAGCTCAGGATTTCCTCGTAGTGGCGGCCCTCCAGGTACTCCTGCAGCGCAGCAGGCGTGTGCAGATCCACGCCACGGCGGCCGGTCACGCGTGCCACCAGCAGATGCTCCTCGTCCGGCACGCCTGTGTCTTCATAATTCACCACTTCGCGATTGCGGTAGAAAGCCAGGCCGTACTCCACGTCGCGCCGCACCCGGAAAACAGCAACGGTCTCATCCGGGGGCGCCAGCAGTGCCAGCCGATCGGCCAGCGGCCGTGCCGAGTAGGACTTGTCGAGTAAGTGAATCGCGCGCTTGGTCGACGCCAGTTCCGGAATCAGGAAGAACGGCCCGACCCCGTAAAGAAAAAACATCAGCACCACGAGCACTCCGGTAGTTGCCAGCCGCAGCCGTGCCACACCGTAGCCTTTCACCACCACCACAATCAGCAGCGCCGCTCCGGCCGACGCCAGCAGTGCCACCACCACAGCGCGTGGAGGAGGCATTACTGGCCCGTGCCCTACAAACCATGGCAGCAGCAAGGCAAACACCGTCATCAATCCGCACAATGCGGCGTGGCCCGCCAGCTCCCAGCGATTCAAACCTGCCTGTCGGCGACGGAAAAGATAGTCGCCGGTAAGGATCGTGATAGGCGGAATAGACGGCAGAATGTATCCCGGCAGCTTCGACTGCGAAAACGAGAAGAAGACAATGGGGATAATCGCCCACAGCACCAGGAACTCAGGAAATGCATCCCCGGGGCGATTTGGAGCGCGTTTCTTGGGATTCAGTCGCCGCAGCCGCCACTCCGCCACCGAGGTCTGCACGCCGTCAATGAGCGCCCGTACCGCGATCACCGTCCACGGCATTACCGCCAGCAACACAACGACGAAGTAGTACCACAAGGGTTGCGAGTGCTGGTAGCGATTGGTGGCAAAACGCTCCAGGTTGTGCTCCAGGAAGAACTCGCGGAAGAACGTCGGATTCTGATGCTGCACTGCAATGAACCAGGGCAGCGTGATGGCGAAATAAAGCGCGATCCCCGGCCACCAGACCGAACGCTGCACGATGGACCACTCTTTGCGAAGAAACGCAAACGCGCAAACAATAACGATGGCCAGCAGCGGCGCCACCGGTCCCTTGGCCAACGTGGCTACGCCGGTAAAGAAATAGATGTCAAACAGCCAGAACTTCGAGTCCGTTTCGTACCACGCATACCACCCAAGTAGTCCGATCGAAAGCGGCGCGGCCATCTGCATGTCTGTCGAGGCGCCACGCGAGAAGCCGATAATCCCCGCACAAGCCACCGTGATCAACGCAGCGTCCAGGTGTCCCCCCGGGCGGAATCGCTTCATGTGCAGATAAATGAGCGCCACCATGATGAAAGCGAAACTCGCGGAGGGAAGTCGCGCGCTCCAGTCATGCACCCCGAATTCCTGAAACACGAACATCGCCCGCCAATAGTAGAGTGCCGGCTTCTCGAGCCAGGGATGTCCATACAGATACGGCGTAACGCAGGCGCTCAGCCGGTCTTTAATCGTATGGGCTGCGTCAAAGCGCACCAGCATCTCATGCGCAATCTGCGCATAGCGCGGCTCATCCGCACCCACCAGGCCCAGTCCGTCTCCGCCCAGCAGCGGCACGACTCCATATAGGATGAAAAACACGCTGAAGACCACGAAGACCGCGGCCTCGCAGAACGTCGCCCAGGTTGGCAGGCGCATGCGCCCACTATCGGGTGAATCCGGTGCAACTGGTTGTAGCTGAGTCTCCACTTCCAGCGATTCTCCAGGCGGCCCTACAGCGGCTCCGCTCTTACTCGGTTCGGAACCGTTCTGAACCAGCCTTCCGGCCAACCCTCTGGGACTTGGGGGATCCCACCGGCCAGGGCAATACTGATGCACGCCTCAAAACTCAGGCAAAGCGCAGAAACTACACTGCGTTTCAGACAAATGCTAGGCTAACAGATTCCCGCCGCGTCTCAACCCGGCTTAGTTGCAACTCCCGCGAGCGCCGTACGCAATTCCCCCAGAATCTGCGTGCGCGCGCGATCCAGTGGACCCGCCAGCGTACAGCCCGACGCATTCTCATGGCCTCCGCCGTCCAGCCGCTCCGCAATGGCAGCCACATTAATTCTGCCCTTACTGCGCAAACTCACCCGGATGCGACTCTCCGGTAGTTCCCGCATAAACACCGCCGCTTCCACGTCCGCAATTGAAAGCGCGTAATTCGCAATTCCTTCACAGTCTTCCTCGACGGCACAGCTTCTCACCATGTCATCGTGCGTAATCCACAGCCAGGCCAGGCGCCCCTCCCGGTGCAGATTCCTGAGTGCCGAACCCAGCAGCAGTAACTTCGCAATCGACGTCGAGAAGTACACCTGTTGCGCGATGCGAATCGGATCCGCCCCGGCCAGCGTCAGATCGCGCGCCAGACTAAACGTCGACGCCCGCGTCCCTCCGTAGATAAACCCGCCCGTATCCGTCAGCACGGTAGTGTAGATGCAGGTCGCAACCTCTGGCGTGACTTCGATACCGGCAGCCAGAAAGAGCCTATACACCATCTCCCCCACGCACGCCGCCTGGTGATCGATCCAGTTGATGTCCGCAAACTCCAGACCCGTTGCATGATGGTCGATGTTGATGAGAGAGAACTTCTCCAATCCCTGCAGCCGCGTGCGCTCCAACCCGTCACACTCCAGCAGGATCGCCGCATCGTAAGGCCCGTGCACCCGCATGGCAGTGCGAATGTCCTCGGCCCGGGGCAGCGTACGATAAACAGCCTGAACACGATCGGCCGAAACCAGGTCAGCGCGCTTCCCCATTTTTTCGATCAACATCCCCATCGCCAGCATGCTGCCCACTGCGTCGCCATCGGGCCTCGAATGCGAACAGACCAGGAAGCGCTCGCCTTCGCGAATCACTTTGAGAATGGCCGCAATTGAATCGTGCGCTGTCTTTCCGGGACCGGTACCATTCGCGCTGGTTCGGGGGAGATCCATGCGCCTACTCCACCGGAGCCTTCTGGCGTTTTCGCGAGCGGTCCATCAACTCTTCGATCCGCGCCTGGAAGCGCCCCGAACGGTCGGCCAAAAACGACAGCTCCGGCACATGGCGCACGCCCATCCGCTCCTTCAACTCAAATCGAATGTATCCCTTGGCGGCCTCGAGCCCGGCTACCGTATCCACTTCGGCCTTGGCAATATCGGGCACGGCATTATCCACGGCCACATACACGCGCGCTGACTTGCCGCCCGGATTCAGCACGACTTCTGTTACGTAACAAAACGCAATACGCGGATCAGAAAGCTCACCCTCGATCATCGCGCCGATCTCTTCGCGTAACGTCTCAGCCACCCTGTCCTGATGATGCTTGCGCGCCCTGTGTTCCGGCATATACGTGCCTCCTGAAGTGGCTTCAAGTAAACCAATCAGGATAACAGAGGGGTACGGGGTCCACCTGCGCAGGATGGGACGAGTGGTACCGTTGTTGCGCGGAGGAATCATGCATAAATTCGTTGCCCGGAAACTCGGATTCGCCTTGGTGTTGATCAGCTGCCTGGCGTGGTCTGCCCCGGCACAAAGTCCCGCCGAAAGCAAAGCGGAGGTTGAGCAGCACATTCAGCATGTAACCTCGGGGCTCATCGGCGGAGTGATCCTGAAAGGCGACGAACACGCAACGCACACACTTACCGACCGTATGAAAGAACTCAACGTTCCCGGCGTCAGCATCGCCGTCCTTCACAATGGCAAAATCGAATGGGCCCGCGGATTCGGCGTGCGCAGCCTCGGCGGACCTCCCGTAAACCCAGAAACATTGTTCCAGGCAGGCTCCATCAGCAAACCGCTGGCCGCGATGGCTTGTCTCCGCCTGGTGCAGGAAGGCAAGCTTTCACTCGACGCGGATGTGAACACCTACCTGACTAGTTGGAAATTCCCCAGCGATCCCGTAGCAGCGGGCAAACCGATCACGCTCCGCGAACTGCTCACGCACACCGCCGGTACCACCGTGCACGGCTTTCCAGGATATGCGAGCACCGAGCCGGTCCCGACGCTGGTGCAGGTGCTCAACGGCGAAAAGCCCGCCAACACTCCGGCGATTCGCAGCGAAGCCGCTCCAATGGCGCGCTGGAATTATTCCGGCGGCGGCTACACCATCATGCAACTAGCGCTCATCGACGTAACACACGAGCCATTTCCCAAGCTGCTCCACGATTCAGTGCTGGCTCCGATTGGCATGAATCACAGCACCTACGAGCAGCCCCTGCCGCAATCCCTTCGCGAGAACGCAGCTACCCCCTATCACGGCGACGGGAAACCGGTCGAAGGCGGCGCGCACACCTACCCAGAGATGGCAGCCGCGGGTCTTTGGACTACTCCCACAGACCTCGCACTCTACGCCATTGAAGTCGAGCAGTCGCTCGCCGGCAAAGCCAATCATGTGCTCTCAGCAGACATGACGCGTCAGATGCTGACGCCGGGCATGGGTCACTGGGGACTCGGTCTTGAAATCGGCGGCTCCGATGCCGACCCCTACTTCTCGCATGGGGGTGCCAACGAAGGCTTCCGCAACAACTTCGCCGCCTACGAGAAAAACGGCGAGGGCGCATTCGTGATGACCAACGGCGACAACGGCGGCCAGATCGCCGATGAAGTAATGCGCAGCGTCGCCGCTGAATACCATTGGCCCGATTTCCAGCCGACGGTCCGCACTGCCATTCAGGTGGATCCCAAGACCCTCGCCCAATACGAAGGCACTTACGCGCTGTTCAAAGGATTTGATCTCGTCGTCACGTTGGAAAATGGCCAACTGATGACCCAGGCCACCGGTCAAGGCAAATTCCCGGTCTATGCCGAGACGGAAACGAAATTCTTCCCTCTAGTCGTCCCAGCCGAAATCGAATTCATCAGAGACGATCAAGGTAAAGTAGCCTCTCTGATCCTCCATCAAGGCGGCCACGATATGAAAGCACCTAGAAAGTAGTCGCCACAACAGCAATCGCTACCACTGCAGGCGGAACAACGATGTAGCCTGCCGCGGCAGCGCCATTTCGACGGTCACTCTGCCCGCGTCCACGTCAAGCCACCGTGGAGACGTCATCAACTCCAGTTGCCCGGCACGGCGCAGCCGCGCATATTGCTCGGCCGTTGGTGACTGCGGTGATCCCATCTGCTTCCACACGGCGTAGGAGTTGCTGTGCTCCTCATCGATCCGGTAGTGCTCAAGCAGCACGCGCTTCACCCCGGCGGGAATTCCCGCAATTGTCACCTGCACAGTTGTCGTCGGCGCAGGCAGATCGTCGTCGTGATAGTTCCACACCATCACGGCTGCCTGGTGCAACCCTTTGGTTGCGAAAGCATCCACGTCCGGCGCCTCTCTGATTCCGGATTTCAGAATGTCGGCGAGCCGAACTTTCCCGTCGCTAACCGTCTCCACGCGATCGCCCGACATCAGCCCCGCCATGCGAAACACATTCAAAATAGGCTTGTCGATTCCATTGGTCGCCAGCGTACGAAATCCCTCGAAATACTCCTTGCCTTCAAATTCGAAGGACCACGATAGCATCCCTGCCAGATTCACTCCCGACTGCTCCTGAAGATCCAACAGCGACTTCATTGCGACCGCGGTATAGGTGGCGTAAAGCGGTCCATTGCGATACGCATTTGCAGGGTTGGTCTTCATCGAACATGCAGCGCAGCCTTCAGGATCGGCCTCGCTCAAAATGATGGGAAGTTGCTTGAATCGCGGGTACTTCGCAACAATGTCGAATCCGGTTTGGGCTGCCTTCAGTTCATCGGCAAGGCCCATTCGCACGTGTCCGTCCACGGTTTCCGGATGTCCCTTGGGATGGAATGAAATGAAGTCCAGCGGAACTGCCTTGCCATCAGCCGCGCTGCGCCCGCTGAGGCAATGATTCAAAAATCCATCAAGAAAAGCTACAGACTTCTCCGACCCGGGACCAGTCGTGGCCGGGCCACCCACCTTCGCGTCGGGCAGCGCAGCGCGAACCCCGGCCACTGCGTAGTCATAGAGCTTGGTGTACTCCTCCTGCGTGCCGTGCCAATACACAATGTCCGGCTCGTTCCACACTTCGAAGTACCACGTGCTCACCTTGTCGCGGCCGTAGCGCTCCACTAGGTGCTCGGTGAACTTCCGCACCAGCTCGCCCCACATCGCGTAATCCTTCGGAGGATTGTTCGATGCACCCGCCATCGTCGGCCCCGGATAATGCACCTGGTATTCATTCACTCCGGGCACATTCGACGCGAGATCCTTCGGCATGAATCCAAGCTCGACAAACGGCCGCACCCCGGCCCGCTGATACTCGTCAAACGTCTGGTCGGTGATGGTGAAGTCGTAGACGGCCTTTCCATTGGCATCGAGCGAGAACACATTCGACGAAGACCACTTCAGCTCAGCGACACCGTTCCCCGAAGTGAGAAGGTGATGCGCGCGGATGTAGACCGGTTCCGGCGTAAGATCGTGCAGCTCTCGCAAAAGCTGCTTGCCGTATTGCATGGTCGTGTAGTTCGACTCGTCATAGCCGAACCACCTGTAGATCGGTGTATAGGGCCCAAGGGATTTCGCAAGGTCAACCCGAATGCTCACCGAGGCGGGAGCAGAACCAGATGCAGGGGACTGAGCGGAGCCAGCCATAATGCCCGCGCAAATGAGCAGAACAACTGCAATCGCCCTTCCATCAAGCCATCTCTGCATTAGCCACCCGGACTTGATCATGCCGAATGCCCCTTCGCCTTGACAAGCTGATTGAGGCATAATATCGTGATGCCTATGTCGATTAGGCCTAAAGACGGAATGCCTCCCGGCGCGCTCCCGATGCTCATTCTGCGTGTGCTCCAATCCAGCTCTCTCCATGGCTACGCCATCGCCCAGCGCATACACCTGCTCTCCAGCGAAGTCCTCGCCGTCGAAGAAGGCCTCCTCTATCCCACGCTGCAAAAAATGCTGGTAAAGGGCTGGGTTACCGCCGAGTGGGGCATCTCTGAAACCAATCGCAAAGTGCGTTTCTATCGACTAACGCCTGCGGGCCGCGCACATTTGAAAGCCGAACTCGCCGGCTACGACCGCGTCACCCAGGCCATCCAGGACATTCTGCGCACCGCATAGGAGATTCCCCATGGGCGAGCTTTGGCGCCGCTTCCTCTACCTCGTCAACCGCCGCCGTCTCGACGCGGAACTTGAAGCCGACATGGAATTCCACCGCGAGATGGCTTCCCGCGCCGGCCGCAGCAACTTCGGCAACAGCCTGCGCATGCGCGAGCAGTCCCGCGAAGCCTGGGGCTGGACATGGCTCGATCGCCTCATGCAGGACTTGCGCTATGGCGTCCGCATCCTCGTCCG
>NZ_JBARMD010000145.1:0-11412 GCF_049802275.1 Occallatibacter sp.
GGTTTCGCGGCGTCCGCCACAGGCGACTGCGAGCCGCGTGATTTCGGCGATGCCACGGGTGATGAGCGCAGCGGTGGAGTTGTGTCCAAGGCCCACGCCGGCAGCAACTCCGGCAGCGATGGCGATGACGTTTTTGAGCGCGCCGCCCAGCTCGACTCCGATTACATCGGTGGACGTGTATAGCCGCATTGTCTCGGAGGAAAACTCCTGCTGGATGAGCGCGGCGATCTGCGGATCGCTAAAGGCTATGGTGACGGCCGTGGGCTGTCCCTGGGCCACTTCAATGGCAAAACTTGGACCTGAAAATGCGCCAATAGAGAGCAGAAGGCCGGCAGGCTCGAGGGTCTCGGAAATCACTTTGGTCATGCGGTGATGCGTTTCCTTTTCGATTCCCTTGGTGGCGCTCACGATGAATTGGCCGTTGTGGAGATGACCTTTTACTCGCTGCAAGGTGGAACGAAGGAATTCCGAGGGGATAACGGAGACCAGAATCTCTGCGGTTGCGATAGGCGCCATGTCTGCCGTCACAGCCAGATCTAGGGGCAGAGGAAATCCCGGCAGGAATAATGTGTTCTCGCGGGCAGTGTCGATTTGACGGGCTTCGCCTTCGCTATGAGCCCAGAGAGTGATTTCGTGGCCGCCGCGGCGACTGAGAGACAGCGCAATCGCCGTTCCCCACGCGCCGGCACCAAGTATAACGATCCGGCTCATGCGGGCTTCCTTTCGTGGTTGCGCGCGCCGAAGCGGTTTTCAGTTCCGGCGGCGAGGCGGCGAATATTCTGGTGATGCTTCAGGATGATCAAGAGCGAAACAAAGATTTGCGCGGCGATGTAGGGCGCGGGCTTTTCTCCGCGCACCATAAACCATGCAAACACAGGAAAGCTTGCGGCGCCGAGAATGGAAGCCAGCGATACGTAGCGGGTGAGGAGCAAGACGATCGCGAAGAGCCCGATTGAAGAGAGAGCAGCAAGCGGCGCGGCGACGAGGAAGACCCCGAAGCCGGTTGCGACTCCCTTGCCGCCGCGAAAGTGCAGCCATATGGGGAACATGTGTCCCAGCACTGCGGAGACCGCAGCGAGGGCCTGCGCATCGCGCGTCGGCATGTTGGGGAGCAGATAAGAAGCCAGCAACGCGCCAATCCAGACCGCCGCGGCGCCCTTAACGACGTCAAGCAGAAATGTGGCTGCGCCGAGGCCCTTGCCACCGGAGCGAAGTACGTTGGTGGCACCGATGTTGCCGCTGCCAACAGATCGAATGTCTTCGTGGCGGAAGAGCTTGACCAGAAGGTATCCAACAGGAATGGAACCCAACAGGTAAGCGATTGCCACGATGAGAAGACTCGCAAGGAGCATGACGAAACAGAGTTTAGCAGGTGAGGCGGCGCGAATTTGAAACGGGTCTTCCGCTTGCAGCCGGCTCTTAAATGCGCTCGTCTGCGGAAGGTCCATAGATAGCGGGCACCTTGGACTCAAGGAGGCGCAGATAGACGGTGAGCTGGCCACGGTGGTGAGCGAGATGACTGAAGACGGCGTCGGAGATCATGATGCTCCGCGCGTTTTGCGACACGGTTTTGCCGCCCATTTTGAACCCCCAGGGCGTGGCCAGATGTTCGTCAGTCGCTGACTCGAGAGCGCGCCGGGCATTCGCCACCGCGGTGGCGAGGCTGGCGAGAAGCTCAGACTTTTTGGCGAGGGGTCTGGTGCGAAAGCCTTCTGAGTCGGCCAAGTCGAGATTGAGTTCATCGCGGTCAATCATGAGGGCGATCCAGCCAAGCATGCCGGCGACGAGGGCGGCGAGGTAGCCAAATTCCATGGAACGCTCGTGGGGTTTGAAGCTGTTGTGGCCTTCGGGAACGCGCTCGATGGCTTTGCGGGTGGATGCTGCTTCGCGGTCCAGCTGGGCGAGAAAGAAATCCTTGAGAACCATGCGCAATCTCCTTGGACGAAATGGGATGGAAGGCTTAGCGGCTGACGCATTCCAGAAGATCGGAGTAGCCGGTGGCGTCGCCGAAACGAAAGAGCGCGTACCATGCGTCGAGCGCTTCGCGGCTGTAGAGGCCGAGGGTACGGAATATCTCGCGGGCGAATTCAACTGGCGCGATGCCTGAAGCGGTAATCACGCCTTCGTCGGTGATGGCCGGAACGTCGCAGTAGAAGCTGCCTCCGCGGTAGCCGCTGGAAGCGAGATATTCGCGGCTGTTGCTGGTGTGATGAAAATCATCGAGCATTCCAGCGCGTGCCAGGGCCAGTGTTGCTGCGCAGATGGCGGCGACTGGGACACTCTCGACGAAGAAGATCCGAGCCAGTTCGATGGCATCGGCGTTGCCGGCGCATTCCCACCGGTCGCCGCCGGGAAGGATGAGCATGGCGCTTTGATCGGGACCTATCTCGGCGAGGCAGATCTCGGGCTGGATGCGAAGGCCACCCATTGTCGTAACAGGCTGCGTGGTGAGTCCCGCGCTAACCATGCGGTACCGGCCGGGCTCGCGTTGAAACTGGGGGTTATTGATGCCGGCGATGGCAAAGGATGCTTCCCAGTCTGCCATCGAGTCGAATACGAAAAGGTGAACATCTTGACCACTCATCCTTGACCTCCAGCGACAAAACGATGATGGCACTGCATATATGACAAGAAATGTCATATATAATTTGAGAAAGTAAAAAATGTAGAGAAAATCGGAGCGCTGATGAAGGCTGATCGACTTATGTCGGTACTGCTGTTGCTGCAGGCCAGGGGGCAAGTGACTGAGCGCGAGCTGGCTGAACAGCTTGAAGTTTCACAGCGTACGATTCATCGCGATCTGGAATCCTTGAGCGCGGCGCGAATTCCGATTTCAGCGATGCGCGGCGCACGGGGCGGATGGCAACTGGAGAAGGGATGGCGGACTCAGGTGCCGGGGCTCGATGAAGCAGAGTTAAATGCGCTGCTGATGGCTCAGCCGCGGGGGCTTGGCAATCCACGACTGGCATCGGCGGCACAGAGCGCTCTGAATAAGCTGATGGCCGCGATGCCGGAACCCTTGAAGGTGCAGGCAGCGCATATGCGGCAGCGGCTTCACGTGGACCCTACGGGCTGGCGCGACACGGGCGAGGATCTGTCGATGCTCTCCGCGGTGCAAGATGCAGTGGCCCGCGATCGCAAGCTCACGTTTGATTACACGCGGGCAGACGGAGAACAATCGAGCCGGTCAGTCGATGCGCTGGGGCTGGTGTCGAAGGGGCTCAGCTGGTATCTGGTCGCACGCACCGCGAACGGGATGCGGACATTCCGAGTGTCGCGGATGAAGCGCGTTACCGTGCTTGCGGTGGGATTTGAACGGCCGGCGCGATTTGACCTGGTGGAACATTGGCGGTCGTCGACGGCGGAACTGGATCGCAAGAGAGCGACCTACCGGACTGTTCTTTCGCTCACGGCTGAGGCGGCGCGGCGCGTTCAGGCATGGTGTGTCACGAGGCCTGCTGCAGCAGGTGCGACAGGGCACAAAGGCAATGCCGGAAGGACTGCGCTGCAAGTGGATTTCGACAATGAGGCACAGGCGCAGTTCATTGTGCTGGGGCTGGGGGCGGCAGTTTGCGTGCTCGAGCCGGAGAGCTTGCGGCATTGGGTTGAGGCGGAGGCAAGGACGGTGGCAGAAGGGATCGAATGAGGGTAGATTTTCACTCGCGAGGTGTTTCGCCACGCATGTATACTTCACCCGCACCCGGTTCCCACATTTAATTCTCTGAAAGTGAGAAACACTATGCCCAGTTATCTCGTGCAGGTTGCTTACACCTCAGAAGCCATGGCCGCGATGATCAAGAAACCGCAGGACCGTGCGTCTGTGGTCGGCAAGGCAGTTGCGAAGCTCGGCGGGACTTTGAAAGAAGCGTGGCTGACTTTCGGCGATTACGACACCGTTGTCATGGTCGATATGCCGGACAACGTGAGCGCAGCAGCTTTTGCCATGGCCATCAGCGCGGGTGGATCGTGCAGCGCCGTCAAGACGACTCCTCTGCTCTCGGTTGAAGAGGGGATTACGGCGATGAAGAAGGCGGGTGGCTCCGGCTACAAGCCAGTTGCAACCAAGTAGAATCGCCTTTCTTAAGGCGATTAAAATGGCCCGCGGTCTTTCATTCCGCCGGCCATTTCCATTTGAATTGCCTTGAGGTTTAATCCACCATCAATTCGCCAGGCAGAATTGGCCGGGTGCGCGGGAGAGCGCCGTTGTATGCGGCCGCGCCCATTGCAAACAGCATTCCCATATAGATCAAAAGCTTGACGAGGCTTCCGGTGCGCGTTAGTGGAAGAGTCTTCCACAGGACCAATAGCACAGTCTGCGAAATCGTTACCGCCCACACCGTGCCGTAGAAATAGCGTCGTTCAATACCCTCATTTTTTGTAGACTTGCCGACGCGCGGCAGCTTGCCAAGCGCGCCCAGCAGCAGGATCAAGATAGCGAGAGGAAAGTAGACGTACTGGTAGAGCTGCTTCATGGTCCACTCGCCGGTGATCACGGCGATGACAAGGCCAGTGAGGTTCAGCAGCGCGAAGTTCAACGCCGCATTCCAAGCGAAGGTGTAGCAGACTTTGCGATAGAGAGGGTTGGGGCGGTCTTCATCGAAGCGCAGGATGTAGGGCGCTGCCTCGACCCCGGGTAGTTGGCCGTAGACTGCAGCAATGCCTGTTCCAAGCAGCACCAAAGCGAGCCAGGCGCCGTTGGCAACGCTGAATCCGCGTGCGAAGAGGCTGAAGACCAGTGGTCCCGGCGCGAGGAAAAAGACCCAGATCCAGATGGGCCAGTGAAGCACCCGGTAGTATCCCTTGTTGCGGATTCGCATTTTGCGAGCGTCCGCATATTCAACCCTGCCGCTGTATCGCATATAGTGCGAGTCTTTCAAGGCGCACGGGATGGCGTCAACCAGGTGCCGAGAGCGCGTGCCGATCGAGTACTAAGCTTTAGCTGCTCGCCGTTCGCGTCCGCTGAGCAGGTAGATGGCCGCACGCAACTCCAGCAGTGGATCGGCGGACGGTTCGATGCCATCTACGCGCGGAATGGGATCGAAGATGATTTGCTTCTGTTGAACCAGGGTGTCCGCGAAAACGCTGGTCAGTTCGAGGGTCCCGAGTTCAACGAGTTCGCGGCCCTCGGGCCAGTGGATGGTTGCGTCGTCGGTTGTATCAACGGGTGCAGCGACCTGGACAAGAATCTTGAAACGGATGGGATCTTGTTTGACGCGGTGCTCGAGTTCTTCGTAGTGATAATCGGGGCGAAGCCGTGCAACGGCATCGTCGGCGAGGTAGTCGTTTCCAGCTTCGGGCACGATGCGATAGCGGCCGTATTTGCTTTTTTCCTGAGCGTTGATGAAGCGAAACGCGGTTATTCCGAAGTAGGTTTCGCGCGCCAGACTCGAAGGAAAGGGCTTGGGTGTCTGGACGAAACGGAGCGCTGCTGGATGTGACCCGAGAAAACGTTCGATGGGCTTGGGTGAGGGAACCTCAGGACCACTTGCTCCCGCGGCTTTCAGAAACTCCAGAAACTCTGCTCCATCGCGTGTGGGGAAGCCGTCGGTCGAGTGGCTGACGATGTCGGTGTGCACGTGCTCGGCCAGGTTGAAGCGGATGGCAAGACCGCGCGGATTGGCATCGGGGGAATTGTCCGGGATGTTGGGAAGCCCGGTTGAGTTCGAGAACCGCACCGTGATCGGCGTGGACTCGCGCGTGATGTGCGGCGCCCTGGTAAGCGAGGCGCCGCTCGCTGCGGGCTTGAACGTTCCGTTTAGCATCAGGCCTTTTGCGTGAGCGGGGCGGAAACCCGGATGCGGACCGAAAAGCTTGTGAAACCGCGCGAGGAGGTCGTTAGCGAAAGCGACGACCTTTTCATCATTTGGCAGAGGCATGGGGAATCTCCGTTTTGGGGCGGCTGTATTGGACGTCTGAACGGCGCCGTGCTAGACAAGATAAACCACACCCATGGGAGGATGCGTTAAATTTGCCCATGTTTTCTCTTGAGGCGCGCTGCCTATATTAGCTTGCGGCGGACGAGGTCGAGTGCCTGCTGGCTGGCCCATTCGCGGATGCGGTTACGGTCTCCGCGGAAGTTGCGCTCGAAAGTGTCGGTCTTCTGGTCATCGCTGACGGCAATGTAGACGCGGCCAACGGGCTTGCTTTCGGTGCCTCCGCTGGGCCCTGCGATTCCGGTCACGCCCAGTCCCAGGGTTGCACCGGTACGTTTGCGGATGCCTTCGGCCAGCGCTCCGGCTACCTCCGATGAAACTGCGCCGTGTTTGTCGATCAGTTCCTGAGGCACGTCGGCAAAGGCTGTCTTCAATTCGTTGGAATAGACCACGACGCTGCCCAGAAACGAGCGCGAACTACCAGGGACGGACGTAACCCGCTGGGCGATCATGCCGCCTGTGCAGCTCTCGGCAACAGCGAGTGTCGCCTGCCGCAGTCCCAGGTAAAAAAGGACAATCTGTTCCAGCGACTCGCCTTCCGCGGAATACATCCAGTCGTCGAGGGCTTCCTCAAGTTTCGTCGCGAGTTCCTCGACGCGCTGTTCAGCGACGTCTTTGTCGGCCTTGGTGCAGATCAGGGTGAGTTGAATATCGCCGGCGTGGGCGAGAATGGTCGTCTCCACGTCGGTGTAGGTGGTATAGATGGGGGCGAGAAGTTTGTCGGCTTGCGACTCCGGAATCATGGCGGCCTTGAGCGTGCGCTTCGCGAGATGCCGCACAGGCACAAGTGCCCGCAAGCGGGGCATGCATTCGTCGTCAAAGAGAGGCCGGCACTCATGGGGAGGACCGGGGATGAGGACCATGAGCTTGCGATAACCGGAGTACGTGGTCTCGAGCCACTGCCCGGGCGCGCTTCCGTTGGGATTGGTGAGAAAACTCGCCCCCTCGATCAGATCCGCCTGTTTGAGATTGTTCTCGGGCATGCTGATGCGCCAGGTTGCAGCTCGCGCGTGCAGCGCGGCCACTTGCGGAGCGTCGCGCCTGAGCTTCAGCGACAGTGTCTCGGCGACTGCTTCACGCGTCAAGTCATCCTCGGTCGGCCCGAGACCGCCCATCAGGATCACAATATCGGTCCGCGCAAGTGCGTTGCGGATTGCGCCGATGAGGTCCTTTCTCCGATCGCCGACAATCGTCTTGAAGGCTACCGTGACTCCGATCTCGTTGAGCCTTTCGGTCAGATAGAGAGAGTTGGTGTCCTGGCGGTGCGGCGTTAGCATCTCGGAGCCGACTGCGATGATCTCGGATTTCATGAGGCAGTTTCTAGCTCCTAGCGTCTAGTTTCTAGTTTGAAGGATGGCAGAATAGAGTGTTGACTTTTTCGCCCGACCTGCACCTGTCGGAACACAAAGCCCGGGGCCATAAGCCTTGCGCTAGAAAGCATTCATCCCTTCGACTCCCAGCTCCAAATCGTAAACTGCGTCGTTGTTGGCCAGCACCGTGGTTCCAAGCGGCGAGAAGGCCACGCCTACAAGATTAATTCCGGCTACAACAATGCTCGTATCGCCGCTGTGAGTCACACGCACCAGACCGCGCCGGCCATGGAGGCTCGCGGTGACGAACACATCTCCATTTGAGGCAATCGCGAGCCCCTGGGGCCGTCCCAAGCCTCGATACCAAGCGCGTGCTTCGCCGTGGCTGTTGATTGCCCATATGGCGTCGTTCGATGAGAGGGTTGGTCCGGTCACAAACAGCGTCCCCTCTTTGTCGACCGCGAGGTGATAGGCTGAAACGCTTGGCTCCAACGTGGCATACACAAAGATCTTTCGCTGCGAATCGATTTTGAAGATCGTTCCGCTGCGATCACCGACGAAGAGGTTTCCAGCACCGTCGAAAGCCGCGCCAGTGGCAACGCCCATGCCTTCGGCGTAAAGGGTTGACTCGCCAGCCCCATCGATGCGGTAGACGTTGCCTTCTGCGCGCGAAGTTACAAACAGGTCACCATCGGGGCTGAAGGCCAAGCCAGTGGCGTTCAGTATTCCGGTTGCGAAGGGAGTGCCGCGTCCATCGGGACTTACACGCACTACCGACACGGGCGTCTGCTTTCCGCGCTGGCCGGAGATTGTGGCGTAGATCATTCCTGAGCGGCTCACGGCCGGGCTGGTCACGGGATGCAGTCCGCTGGAAAGTTCGCGCGCAATGTGGAGCGGCACGCCGTTGCTTACACCCGCCGGTGTGCGAACTTCCACCAGCCCCGATATGGCGTTCTCTGGAACCCGGAACGCGACGCGACCGGGACGGCTCATCAACACCTGCGCCGGATGTGTGCCCACGACAACCACAGGCGGACCGTAAGGATTGGGACCGAGGTTGGCGCCAATAAGTTCGACTTCGCCGAGGGGCAGCGCAGCTGATGGTACGACCTCGTCGATGCGCGGCTCAGGAGTCATTTGGTCGTGTGCGGGTTGGATGCGGGTTCTCGGCATTTCCATTCTCAGTGAATCCAGAGACGCAGTACCGACGCCACTCCCAAAGCATACAGCCCCGCCGCTACGTCATCGAAGACGATGCCCCAACCCTCGGGCAACTTCTCGAGTTGGCGTGCTGGGAATGGCTTGATGATATCGAAAAGGCGAAAGAGGACGAGGGCGATGAGGCCGTGACGCAAGTCGGCCGGACTGCCCAGCAGGGCGATCCACTGACCGGCAACTTCATCGATTACAACAAATTGAGGATCGTGACGGCCGCTCTCTCGTGCAGCGATGGCGGCGGCTGGAACTCCTGAAGTGATCGACAAGATAATTCCGATAAATACAACAAGCAAAAGGCCGTTAGGGGTTGGATGGAAGAGCCAGGCAATGGCGCACCACAGTAGAACGGCCGCTACGGAGCCCCAGGTTCCGGGTCCTGGTCTGCCCAGCCCTGCGCCAAAAAAAGTGGCGATAGTCCAAGCCCACGGCGTCTTGCGCGCAGTCTCGGTTGAAGGTGGGGCAGTGGCTGGACTATTCGTCATCCTGTTTCCTGCGCTGGCGTCCAATCTCGCCAAGATCCTCAAGAACTTCGGGATCCAGCACGGGAGAACTGATCTTATAGACGCCCATGGCCCATTTACCCAGATCGATCTTGCGGCAGCGGTCGCTGCAGAAAGGAAAGTCTTCGTCTTTGGCGGTGACGAGCATGCCGCAGGTGGGGCAATGCAGAACTTTCGCGGATTTTTTCTTCTGTGGCATCGTTTGTCACTGCCTTGACTAACAGATCAAGTTTAAATGGTACCGGTGGAACTGAATCGTGATTAAGACAGACCGAATCCCGGCGCTTGGGATGGCCCTTCTCGTCCTCTCCCTGTGTTCGAACTCTGCTGCGCCGTTCCAGTTGCCTCCGCCGCCTTCAACAACACCACAGAGTGAATCCGCACCCTACCTGCTCCGCTTGACCACGCGAGAAGTACTCGTGGACGTGGTTGCTACGGACCGTCGGGACCACCCCATCCGCGATCTGTCCGTGCGGGAATTCGAAATCGTGGAACTCAAGGAGCACGGTAATAAGACGCCGGTTGGAATTGCATCCTTTCGGCCCGTCGATGCCACTCTCGACCATTCGGACGTCGTGCCCCGGTCCGGCGGGTTTCGTGTCTCCCTCGGCGGAGACTGCGCCGCGCGCTCGACGTTTCACTATGCAATCTCCTTTCATCCTGACGAGGTAGGATGGCAGGGCGGATATCACGAAATCGAGGTGCGAACGACGCGGCCGGGAGTAAAGCTGGCTTACCGCCCTCGCTACTATGTGGGTGCGAGGGAAGCACCGGAGAGATTGCCTACTCTTGCTGAAGCGGCTGCCGCGCTGCAGGCGGCGGCCTGCTACCGCGCCGATCTTCCGCCCTCGATTGGGCTAGCTGTGCGCCCCGTTGCGACTGGACTGAACGATGTGGTGCGCTTCTTTGTCACCGTAGATGCGGATTCCCTCGCGTTCATCTCTGTTTCCACGAACAACCGGCGTGTGCAACTTGATTATGGCGCGTGCACGTTCGATAGGAACGGACGGCTGCTGCGCTACTTCAACTCTGCAGCTGACCGGATGCTCACTTCCCAGGAGTATGCGCAGGCCGTAGTGCATGGTTTCCCGAATCTGCTGGAGTTCCCACGGATGAAGGATGGGGCGATGATGCGCGTGGTGGCGCGGGATCGCACGACCGGAAATATTGGAAACGTCGATCTTGTTCTTACGTCCGATTTCGCGTTGCAGTCCCAAGCAATCTCCACCGCGGACGAGCAATCGGTGGAAAAAATCGCGTTACAACAAATGGATTTGCGTGCCGAAATATACGGCCGTTACAGCGCTGAGCCATACATTCGCCCTCCCTATGGCCCCCTTGGCTCTTTCGGTTCTGTGGTCCCGAGACCGCCTGACTTCTGCGGTGATGTATATGACCTTCCGAAGGAAACGATGCGGCTGCCCAACTTTTGGAATTTAGGTTCTATCGGAAGCCTGCATGCGACATCGCTTGACGTGCCGCATCAGAACTTCACAAATACAGGCGGCATACCGGGAATTACATCCGGTACGGCATGGCTTGGCATTGATTACCACGCGATCTTCTGGGTTAAAAATCCAGGCACGTACCAGTTCCGCTTGTTGGTAGACGATGGCGCAAAGCTTTTTATTGATGATCAGAAGGTGATCGATATGGACGGTGTGAACTCAGGCCGGATGGCAAGCGGGCAAATTAAACTGAGCCAGGGGGAGCATTCCATGCACGTTCCCTACATCCAAGGTCCGCCAACCGATGTCGGGCTTGTGCTAGCCGTCAAGTCGCCCGGAGAACACGGTTTTCAGATATTCGACCTGCGAACATTTGGCGCTCCTCAAGACAACTCGGAAACTTCTGTTCCGAAATGATTCTGTGCACCGTTTCAATCTAGCGATCGCGAAACGATGCGGGCTACGAGGTCGTAGTCGTGGGCCTCGGTGATCTCGGCGCGGTAGAATTTTCCGGCTTCCAAACTTTCGAGGTCGCCGAAGTCGTTGATGTAAACTTTGCCGTCGATTTCGGGTGCGTGGAATTCAGTGCGGCCTTCCCAGAGCATGGGAGTTTCGTCGCTTTCTCCTTCGGCCAGCACAACGAGTTCGCGGCCGATCCAGTGTTGCTTGGCGCGCTTCGATATTTTTTGTTGCAGCTTCATCAGCTTTCGTTTGCGGGATTCGATGGTGTGTTTGGGAATCTTGGCATCGAGGGAGTGCGCTTTTGAGCCTTCCTCATCGGAGTAGTTGAAGACCCCTAGCCAGTCGAACTTTGCGTCAGTTATGAACTGCTGCAGGACTTCATAATCAGCGGAGGACTCGCCGGGGAAGCCGACGATGAAGGAGGTGCGCAGGGCAATACCGGGCACGGCAGCGCGAACCTTCTCAAGTGTCTTGAGGAAGATGTCGGCGCCGGCGCCGCGCTTCATGCGTTTGAGCACATCGGGCGATGCATGTTGCAAAG
>NZ_JBARMD010000146.1:0-8016 GCF_049802275.1 Occallatibacter sp.
GGTGAATCAGCCGGCCTTCTTCAAGCCCGGAAATGATCTCGAGATTCCATCCCGTCTCAGCCTTCACCCACGCCTGAAAGGCCGCGCTGTTGCGCGCGTCGCGCATGGCCGAAGTTGCCACCACGCGAATCTGGTCAGCCCCGTGCGATTGCGCCGCGCGCTGAAACCGCTTGAGCGCGCGCAGAGTAGCCGCCATGGCCTCAGGCGACACCAGTCCCGAGGCGAACACGCTGGCTCCGAGCCGCGTCACTTCACGATCCTCGTGCAGCGTGCGGAGCTGATGCGCAACGACCTTGGCAATCTTCAGCCGGCAAGAATTGGAACCGATATCAATAGCTGCAAACGTGGGCATAAGGCGCGAGCGATCTCCACGAAATCGAAATCAGGTTCTTCGGCCAAGATACACGACAGCGCCTCAGCGACCTTCCAGTTCCGCATCACTCTCGCAGTCCTGAGAGAGCAGCGCTCATTCCCTGCACAATTTGCAGGGCTTTGCACTTGAATTAGTGCAGGGAGAAACTCAGGTTGACAAGTTTTTCGCGCCTTCTGGCCAGTGCTATTTGAAGCTGTCTGTCTCGCACATTGATGAAGCCAGCCGACTTGCCAGTACAGATTTCCCTCTTGGTGCGTGACTCGGCCAGCATAGTGCGCCAGCATTACCGTCCCCTTGCACTTCTACAGAAGAAAGATATACGCTCGTTGTGTCGAAGCAGCAGGGTTGGAGAGCGATAATGAGCGATACAAGAATGGAGTTACCGCAAGGGACGCTGGATCTATTGATTCTGAAGGCTGTGGCGCTGGAGCCCTTGCATGGTTGGGCGATCTCTGAGCGCTTGCAACAGATATCGGGCGACGCTCTTCAAGTGCAACAAGGTTCCTTGTATCCAGCTTTGCACAGGCTTGAGCGGCACGGATGGGTGAAAGCGAAGTGGGCGATCAGCGAGAACAATCGCAGAGCAAAATACTACGAGTTGACGAGCCAGGGCCGAAAACAACTTGCGGCTGAATCCGCTGCGTGGCGCAGACTGACTGCTGTCGTCGATTCCGTACTCAATATGGTCTGAGGGAACTGGATATGTTGAGCGATTTAAGGTATCGATTCCGCGCTCTCTTTCGTCGCGACCATCTTAACGCGGAACTGGATGAGGAGTTGCGGGACCACGTCGAGCGCGAGACTGAAAAATATCTTCGCGCGGGCTTGCCCGCTGAAGATGCAAGGCGCAGGGCTCTCATCGCGCTGGGCGGAATGGAGCAGGCCCGGCAGCAGACTCGCGACTCCCGCGGCATCAGAATGATCGAACAGATGCTTCAGGATTTGCGCTATGGGTTGCGTTCCCTGGGCAAGAATCGCGCGTTTACCGCCGTTTTCGTTTTCACCCTGGCCCTCGGCATCGGGTCATGCACCGCCATCTTCAGCCTGATGACGGCCGTCATGTTTCCTCCTCTGCCCTATGGCGATGCCAAACAGCTCGTCTACATAACGACTCCAAATCAGAATATGAAGCAAATTCCGTCCGAGGCGATCATCCCGGACAACGCCGACTTCGCCGACATGAAGCGAGAGAACCATTCGTTCTCTGCGATGACGCAGTTCGCGCAAAAGAGCTTCAAGCTGAATGGGGCCAACACATCTTTGAACGGAGCGACGGTTGACGAGGACTTCTTCAAGACGCTCGAAGTCTCACCCGAGTTGGGGCGCGGAATCAACGCTGAAGACAACGAGCCGTCAAATGACGGCGTGGTGGTGATCAGCCACTCGCTTTGGCTACAGTTGTTCGGCGCGGACCCATCCGTGCTCGGCAAATCGATACAGCTAAGCGTCAAGCCACTGATCGGCACACCAACGTGGTCTGGCAATAAGACCTACCGGGTCATCGGCGTAATGGGTGCGGGCTTCAATTATCCGCATAATAGCGAATTGAGCTACGGCAATATCCATTTCGACGCAACCGATCTCTGGGTCCCGCTGGCGTTAACAGCGAAACAGCGTGCAGATCGCGGAGTCGCGGCGGACCCCGTGGGAGGCTGCTACTGCTATACACTGGCGCGCTTGAGGAAGGGCATTTCAACCACGCTGGCAGAAGCGGAATTGAACGGCATCCTGTGGCCGCTCGAACCACTGCATACGGGTTTCAAACAGGGCTGGTATGCCTATGTAAAACCATTTATGGAAACGCTGGACGGCTCTGCCCGTCCTCTCATATTGCTGCTGATGGGCTCGGTCGTCTTTGTGCTTTTGATCGCCTGCGGAAATGCCGCCAATCTGCTCCTGGCCCGGAGCGCAAGCCGCATGCATGAGCTGGGGGTGCGAGCGACTTTAGGAGCCGGGCGCGATCGGCTGATCCGGCAATTGCTGACCGAGTCTTTACTTCTGGGCGTCGGTGGAGGGCTTGCGGGAATCGGTCTGGCATGGGTGTTTCTCCGTGTGCTTCTTCTGCTCGATCCCGGAGACATTCCTCGTCTTCACGAAGCTTCATTGAATGGCAATGTTCTCGCCTTTACAGTTGCCATAACATTGCTGACGAGTGTTTTGGCAGGAACTCTGCCAGCCCTTTCGGCCTCTCGCGCCAACCTGATCGGGTTTCTCAAGTCTGGAGGGCAGACGGGAACGAGAGGAAGCCGCAATCGCATTCGCAGCGCCCTAGTTATGGGCGAGGTTGCGATTGTTGTGGTCTTGCTCGCCGGGGCCGGCCTTCTTGTGAGGAGCTTCATCAAGCTCCAACAGGTGCCGGTCGGCTTTTCTTCGACCACACTTTCGATGAAGATCGAACTCCCGGAAACCTATGGCAAGCCGGAACAGCGCCACGCTTTCTATCAGACGCTTCTCTCACAGATTGAAGCATTGCAAGGAACAGTGGCGACCGGTGCTATTGAAAATCTGCCGTTGGGTGGTTCCAAAGGAGGCTCTTTATTCCGGGTTGAGGATCATCCGAGCCAGGAGGGCCAGATGCTGGATGGCGCGGACGTGACGCCGGGATACTTTTCGGCAATGGATATACCGTTGATCGAGGGTCGTTTCTTCACCGAGGAAGATGTGTCCGGGTATCAGAAAGTGGTCATCGTGAATCAGACGTTCGCGAGAAAGAATTTCCCCGGGCGCAACGCTGTCGGGAAGTGGATCGCGGGATTCAACCAGGATGTCTCTGAGCAACCAGCCAAGGATGCTCTCACGATTGTGGGCGTGGTCGCCGATGTGCGGGACTGGAGCGTGGAGACGCCGCCCCAACCACAACTTTACGGTCCTCTCAGCGGTCCGGATCACGCATACATCGTGATCCAGTCTACGCTACCCCGTGAGGATGTCGTGCAGTCTGCAACGGCCATCCTGCAATGGCTCGATGCATCCCTCACATTTTCCAAGGTGCACACGATGCGGGAAGTGGTTTCTGAATCCATGGCGAGACGCCGGTTCCAGACCGTGCTCCTAACCATATTTGCCGGAATGGCCTTGGCGTTAGCTCTGGTGGGATTCTACGGGTTGCTCGCATACTCGGTGCTGCAACGCAGCTCTGAAATGGGAATAAGAATCGCGCTCGGAGCGACCAGAATGCACGTCGCAGGGCTGATCCTTAGACAAGCTCTTCAACTCGTCGTTGTGGCCCTACTCATAGGGCTGGCTTCAGCACTTGCATTGAGCAGACTGCTAGCCTCTTCACTCTATGGAGTCCGTCCCTGGGACCCGACGACCTTTACCCTCGTCCCAGTACTTTTTCTGACAGCTACTCTCGTAGCTTGCCTTATCCCCGCGAGACGAGCCGCAAAAACAGATCCAATGGTCATTATCCGTAGCGAATGATGAAGAGACCGATGCGCTCGTAGAGCGGGCTATTATTCGGCGCGAATTGGTAATGACAAACGCCGATGTCGGCATGAAACGCGGAATGGATGAACTTGACTGTGCGGGCTGCACATGACTTGTCGCCAATTTCTTCGGCGCGTCAGGCTAGCTTTTTGTTCAGATCTGCAAGGATGTCAAGGTCGCCGCGCGCCTGAAGCTTGCGGCCTTCCATGCGCACATTCCCGGTCTCGTGCCTGTATTCCTGCATGCGGTCTGAAACGCTGTTCACGGCCGAGAGAGCCTTTTCGAATGACTCGGCTGAAATTGTATCGAGCAGTTCAGTGAGGGCTTTACTCTTCGCGCGGCGCCCATGGTGCGCTTCACGGCCGAGGTCCTGCCAGTCGTGCCACTCGCCAATCGCAGACTGCACCTTCTTCATCTGCGTGGCAATTTGCGCGCAGGCGCGATCGGTGCCGGCGTATATCTCGGCGAGATACCGCACGGTCTTGATGCGCTTGCGAAAGTCATGCAGGTTTACTTGGTCGAACGCTGGGAATTCCGCTCTAACAGCATGGAAGCGCGCAGCAAGTTCTTCGGCAATCCCCGCCTCTGCACCGAACACGAAAGCGGAAAGCTCACTCGCAACGTCTTCACTCGCCTTGACGAGACGACTGCCCGACTTTTCGATCTGGGCTACCAGCTTCTTTTCCGCTGCGCGCCGTTTCTGCGTAAGCCGGTCTTCAAGCCGATCTATTCCGCTTATGCAGTCGTGCATGGAGCGGGGTACGTAATCTCCCGTCTCGCTTAGCGACGCACGCAGTCCCCGCAGTTTCCCGATCCACACGTCGAGTTCGCGAACCGGGCCGAGTGCGCGGCGGAGTTTCTCAGCCTGCTTGCCAAAGCGCAGGATGGCCTGGGCCTGGTGACTTGCGCGGGGAAGATCGGCAAGATCGCGCTCCAATTCGGCCTGCATTCGCAGCGTAACCACACGCAGCGCATGTACCCTCTTGCGCGTAGCCTTGCGTCCGCAGCGTTCGAGCAACTGGCGCCAGTCAGCGAGGCGGTCGCGCATCGTGGCCGATACTCCGCTGCCCGATTGCGTGCTGGAATTCATCAATCTGTAACCTTCGTTCATTCTATGATGCCTGGCGAAGGCCTGATTTGAACACTTCCTGTTTCGAGCCGTGAGATCGCGCGGGGCCTCTCGCTGGTATCCTTGATTCTCAGAACTTTACCGCATGGGAAACCCACAAAACCCGAAAATCCAATCGGTGAAAAAGCCTTCAAAGCTGGCTATCTGGGTGCTTTTGGGGGCGATCTTCGTGGCCGTGCAGTTTGCCTCGCTCTTCACCCCGCCGCTGCTTGATGACGTTGACGCCTCGCATGCGCAGGTGGCGCAGCACATGGTAGAGAGCGGCGACTGGATCACCATGAAGCTCGACGGCGTCCGCTATCTCGAAAAGCCGCCGCTGCCCTATTGGCTCGACGCCACTTGCTACTGGATCTTCGGCCAAAATGTCTTTGCAACCCATTTACCCAATGCGCTGGCGATCCTCGGCCTCGCGTGGCTGGCCTGGCTTTGGGTCTCGCGCGGATGGGGCCGTCGCGCAGGCTTCTATGCCGCGCTGGGCGTGCTCACCTCGATCGGGCCATTTCTGTTTACGCGCTTTGCTATCCCCGAGGCGCTGCTCAGCTTTCTTCTGCTCTACTCCCTGTGGAGTTTCATCACCGGACTGGAGAGCCGTCATCCAATCCGCTTCTACGGCATGTGGGCGGCCCTCGCGCTTGCCACGCTGACCAAGGGCTTGATTGCCCCGGTCTTCTTCGCCGCGGCAGCAATCCCACTGCTGATGCTGAGCGGGCATTGGCGCCGCTGGCGCGAACTGAAGCCTGTCACCGGCGTGCTGCTCTTTCTGGCTATCGCGGCTCCGTGGCACATTCTGTGCGGACTGGCGAACCCCGACCAGGGACATCCTATCGGCAATCACCCCACGCCCGGAAACGTGCACGGATTCTGGTACTTCTATTTCGTCAACGAACACTTCCTGCGTTTCCTCGGCGGTCGGTTCCCGAACGACTACAACAAGATGCCGTTCCTGGTTTACTGGCTCGCGCATCTTGTCTGGCTTTTCCCGTGGAGCCTGTTTCTGCCCGCACTGCTCGTGGTGGCATGGAGAACACGGCGTTCGTGGATGCAGCATTTGCATCGCGATTCCGGCCAGACCGTGGACTTCTATCTCGAACATGCCGAGCGCGAAGACGTGGCCAGCTACGTCGCTCGTCTCAAGTTTCGCGTCCGCTCTACCTGGCTTCTTTCGCTCTTTGCGGGATTCACGCTGCTGTTCTTCGCCATCTCGACGAATCAGGAATACTACACGTTCCCTGCGTGGACGCCATTGCTGATGCTGATCGCCGGCATGCTGGCCAACCTTGAAGAGCGCCGCGGGCCCGAAGGCCAGAAGGCGCTGCTATCACAAAAGTGGCTCAGCGGCGCGCAGGCAGTTTTCTCTATTGCGGGAATCCTGATTTCCGCCGCCCTTTCATGGGGTCTGTGGGAGTCGCGGAACCTGCCCTTCGTCTCTGATATTGGCACGCTGCTGGCCCATCGCGATATAGGTGGATACACGCTCTCCATGTCGCATTTCTTCGATCTCACCGGTCCATCCTTCGCGGCATTGCGGCTACCTGCGGCTATCGCGGCAATCGCTCTGCTGATTGGACCCGCGCTTGGCTGGGCGCTCCGAACGCGCGGCAAGCACCTGGCTGCAACCGTCAGCGTCGCGCTTACGTCGGCAGTATTTCTGATCGCCGCCCACATCGCCTTCGCGCGCTTTGAACCAATGCTGAGTTCCAAACAACTGGCCGATACCATCAACAGCAAAGGCTCGCCCTCCGATTCGTTCATCATCTATGGCGATCAGTCGGATGCCTCCTCGGTCATCTTCTATACCCACAATTTCCTGCACAAGCCAGCGTATATCGTGGTGGAACCCTGCTCGCCTCATGGCAACGGCTCTTCACTCCTGTGGGGATCGTGCTATCCCGACGCGCCGAAGATCTTTCTCAGCGACGATCAGCTTTCGAAGATGTGGGGCACCGGCGAACGCAAGTGGCTTTTCGCGCAGGACACCAACCAGCCTAAGGCCGAGCAGTTGCTCTCGGGGCGTCTCTTCCCCGTGCAGTCCATCGCCGATAAAGCACTGTGGACCGATCGTCCACTGAAATGACTCGATTCGTCACCCAATTGCTTCAGAACTCTCTCCGGAATAAATCAAATCTTCACGTTGCTCGCCTACTTTGTTGGTAAGGAGGCCAGCGACCAATATGGCCATCGATGTCTCGGAACTCGATCAGATGCAGAGCAGATACAAATCCTCGGTAGAAGCCTGGGTATCAGCCATCCGCCAGGAGGAAGCGCTTGCATCGGTTAACCATACGGTAGCGCAGGTCGATCAGTGGGAAAATGCTGCCGATCTCGAAGAAGAGGCGAGAAACAACGCGAAAGCGGCCAAGAAAAACTACGAGGACGCGCTGCGGAAAGAGTTCTTCAACTTCTAAGACGTTTATCGAATTACGGCGCAATCGGTGGGCAGTGACAGAGCGGGCTGTCGCTACTCCGCCGCACGCATTTTGCCGCCCGGCAGCAGTTGAAATACGCGCCCTCGCCACAGAATCCGGCTGCCCATGTAACTCGCCGCCCAGAAGAAAAATCCCATCAGGTCGCGCACCGGATACAGCAGCATCAAGTTGAACCAGCTTGGATCGCGGACTACCATGCGGCCCACGGCAATCGACAGTGCTTCGCGGGAGGCAATTGCCCATGCCACCAGCGCAATACCCCACCAGACGTGGCCCAGCACTACGCCCGCTAGCAGACCCAGCAGCCCAAACGGCATGCTGAAGGTGAGCGCTGTGCCGAAATGCCCCTTCGGCCGCGAGAAGCGCGTCGATTTCATCCAGCGTACCTGGTGCTTCAGTGACGCCATCAGGCTCAGGTTGATTACGATGTGATCGATCGCATGATGACTCAGTACCACTGTTTGTCCGAGCTTGTACGTCTCGTTGCCCAGAACGAAATCATCTGCGCAATAATCCGCTGTAACTTTGAAGCCACCCATTTGCCGGATCACGTCGCGCCGAAACGCCATCGTCGGTCCGAGGACAAACTGCATCCCCTCCATCATGCGTGCCACCAGCACGCCGGCCGTCATCTCTACGCTCATGCCCACGGCCTCAAG
>NZ_JBARMD010000147.1:0-3117 GCF_049802275.1 Occallatibacter sp.
GAGTGTGCCCGGCCTCGACAGTCCAGTCAAATTTGTGCGCGGCGTTGGTCCGCAGGTATCTGAGATGCTCGCCGCCAAAGGCATCCAGACTGCCGAGGATCTGCTCTACCACCTCCCTTTTCGCTACGAGGACCGACAGAACCCGCGCAGTCTCGACGAGCTGAAACCCGGCGAGATGGCCAGCGTGATCGCGGAGGTGCGGGGCGCCGCCCTGTTGCGCACCCGGCGTATGCCGCTCTTTGAACTCACGGTGGGCCAGGGCCGCCACGCGCTCAAGTGCATCTGGTTTCACGCCACCTATCTCGAAGGTAAGTTCCATGCCGGCCAAACGGTCGCGCTCTACGGCAAAATCGAGCCCTCCCGTTCCTCCAGCAACTTCAAGATGATCCAGCCGCAGTTCGAAATCCTCCCCGACTCCAGTGACGACGCCGAAACGCGCTTGCTCGAAGTCGGCCGCATCACACCGGTCTATGAATCTCTCGGAGGATCGCGGCTGGCATCCCGGTGGCAGCGCAAGGTGATCTTTAACCTGCTCGAGGATATCCGTGGCAAAGTGCCTGAATGCCTGCCCGCATCGATGGTGGCCCGGCTCGACATGGCTGATCGCGAAGCCTCGCTCCGTGAAGTGCACTTTCCGCCGGAAGGAACATCGCTCACCCAGTTGCAATCGTGGGCCACGCCGCCGCACCGCCGCCTGATCTTCGAAGAGCTGTTTTTTCTCGAGTTGGGTCTGGAACTCAAGCGCCGCAAAATGCGCGAACGTGCCGGGATCGCCTTCGAAACCAGTGACAAAGTCCGCGAGGCCATCCGCGAGGTGCTGCCCTTCCATCCCACCGCCGCACAAAAGCGCACTCTGGGCGAGATTGTCACCGACATGCGTGCCGGCAGCCCGATGCGACGCCTCCTGCAAGGCGATGTGGGCTCGGGCAAAACCATCGTGGCCTTGCAGGCCATGCTGGTCGCAATCGAGAACGGCTACCAGGCGGCACTGATGGCGCCCACTGAGATTCTTGCAACCCAGCACTTTCTCGCCGCACGCAAACTGCTTGAACGATCGTCCCGGAAATACCGCCTCGTCCTGCTTACCGGTTCGCTCGATGAAGACCGCAAGAGGGCCAATCGAGCTTTGATCAATCGCGGCGAAGCGCAACTGGTGATCGGCACGCACGCTCTGATCGAAGAAAAGGTTGAGTTCGATCGCCTTGGCCTGGTTGTGGTCGACGAACAGCACCGCTTCGGCGTGCTCCAGCGCTTCAAATTGATGAAAAAGCCGAACCAGCCAGAGCCCGATGTGCTGGTGATGACGGCAACCCCGATTCCGCGCACGCTGGCGCTATCTCTCTACGGGGATCTGGACGTAAGCGTACTTGACGAACTGCCGCCGGGCCGCACTCCCATCGTCACGCGCCGAGTGCCCGAGGAGCGGTCCGCCGACGTGTGGGATTTCGTGCGCAAGCAGGTGGCGCAGAAGCGGCAGGCCTACATTGTCTACCCGGTAATCGAGGGCAGCAGCGATGACCAGCCGGAATTGGACTTTTCGCATGACGATCGCGTCCTGACCGATGCCGCGACTTCGGGTGCCCCACCCATTTCAGAGTCTCATCGTGAAATGAGTGGGAAGACCACCCGCAAAGGCAAGACAGCAGACCTCTTTCCGGGCATCTCCGCCCAAAAGACCGCTCCAAAGAGTAAAGGAGCGGAACTCAAATCAGCTGTCGCCATGCATGAGAAGCTGCGCACTGGCCCGCTCGCCGGACTGCGCGTCGGCCTTCTGCACGGCCGTCTGGACGCAGACGACAAGGAAGTAATCATGCGCCGCTTTCAGCGCGGCGAAATCGACGTGCTGGTGGCGACGACCGTGGTTGAGGTCGGCGTCGATGTTCCAAACGCAACGGTGATGGTCGTCGAGCATGCAGAGCGTTTCGGCCTCGCGCAGTTGCATCAGTTGCGAGGCCGGGTAGGCCGCGGCGCGGCCAAAAGCTACTGCATCCTGATTACAGGACAGAGCGTGTCTGAACAGGCTGAAGAGCGCTTGAATGCGATGGTCCGCACTCAGGATGGCTTCGAACTGGCGGAACTGGACCTGTCGATGCGCGGACCCGGCGAATTCTTCGGCACGCGTCAGGCCGGCCTGCCCGACTTCAGGGTCGCCAACCTCGTCCGCGACCGCGCCCTGCTAGAACTGGCCAAGCACGAGGCCGAACGTTTCGCCACCGTCAAACCGGGCGAAGGCACAGAGGCTGAGCGTGCTCGCGTTTGGGCGAGACTACGAGAAGCCTGGCAGCGGCGCTATGGCCTGGTGGAAGCCGGGTAGTTCTTAGTGGGGGGGCAATCGACCATGCCCTTCCGACTCCCCGTCTGCCACTTCAATCGGAGACGTTTGCACTTCGAGATCGATGCTTACAATTTCATCCCTGCATTCTTTCCGCACCATGCGCGTGCATTGGCACAGCTCCGTAAAGCGGATATGCGCAGCCTGACTCAGCTCCAGGCCGGCGGCGATCAGAATGCTGTAGATTTCGAGGCAGGAGCGCCGTTCGAACTCGAACAGGATATCGATCAGGCCGGTGTCACTTGCACTTCTGCTCAATACCCAGCCCCCGCAGGCGAGGATCGCGCCGGTGAGCGACTTTACCGCCCTGCCCGGCTCGTCTCGCGATATCGCCCTCATCTGCAAAGCCCATGGAATCACACCTGGCTGAAGTGGGTCGCGAAAGATCGAAGCCTGTCTCATGCCGGTCTTATCGGCTGGAATGCAAGAACGTTCATGCTGTTCCGCGGTGGGGCAGGCCAGGCCTCACGCGGTGCAAAACCAGTCTGTTCTTTCACCCACAGCGACATATGCGTTTCGACCGGCTCCTAACCGCGGGATGTTAGGTTGGTACACAGCATGATTGTCGGCAGCGGCATTGACCTGGTTGAAATCGCGCGTATTCAGCAATCGCTCGAGCGATTTGGTCCGCGGTTTCTCAATCGCGTGTTCACTTCAGCGGAGCAGGCCTATTGCATGCGCAAGCGCAATGCCGCTGAAAGTTTGGCGGCTCGTTTCGCCGCGAAGGAAGCCGCCGCCAAAGCCCTGGGGACTGGAATCAGCCGCGGGGTGAACTGGCTTGAGAT
>NZ_JBARMD010000148.1:0-11242 GCF_049802275.1 Occallatibacter sp.
TTGGTAGGTTCTTAGTGAGCTGTGAGTGCGGGCTCTTCTTCGTGTTTGATGCCTGCAGCTTCTTTCTTCTTTTCCGCATACGCCTGGATTGCCGGCCCTAATTGCGCCATCACTGCATCCAAGTTGAATGAGGTCGGCTTCTGGCGTGGCGGGTACTGCACGAATTCTTCAATCTGTGCCGCCACGATGCCTTGCACCAGGTAGAGTTGCGGAATGTGATCGAACATCCAGTCGAGATAGGTATTCGAGTTGTCGATGGCTCGCTCGAACGGATCACGCCGTAGGTGGATAATGTCGGGCAGGCGAAGCTGTACAAAAGGCTGCTGCCAGACTCTCATTTTTTCCGCTCTCTGCTCTTGGAATATCAACTTATAGTCGCCCGCCCGGACCGCCATGATTCCGCCGTCATCGCTGACGTAGAAGAAGGACTGCCTTGGGCTCTCCTTTACCTCGCCGGTCAAATAGGGCAGTTGGTTGACGCCGTCGATATGGACGTTGAACGTTTTGTCCCCAGCCTTGTATCCGGCGAGCAGCTTCTGGTTAATGTTCGGTTCGCCGGCCGCAGCAAGCAGCGTCGGCAGCATGTCCTGGTGGCAGACGATTCCGTTCAATGTGGAGTTAGCCTTGATCTTGCCGGGCCAACGCATGAACGACGGCACGCGCCATGCGCCTTCCCAGTTTGTGTCCTTCTGGCTGCGATACGGTGTGTTCGCGCCATCGGGCCACGTGTCGTTCTCGGGGCCGTTGTCGGTGGAATACATGACAATCGTATTGTCGGCGATGCCGAGTTGATCTACCTTGTTTAGCATTTCGCCGATTTGCTCGTCGTGAGTCACCATTCGATCGCTGTAATCGTCCTGCCCGCTCTTGCCGCGGTTCTTGGCAGCGAGGTGAGTTCTTACGTGCATAGCCGTCGCGTTATACCAAAGGAAGAACGGCTTGTCCGCCTTTACCTGCTTTTCCATCCAGGCGAGAGCGCTGGCGGTGATTTCCTCATCGACGGTCTCCATGCGCTTCTTCGTTAGAGGACCGGTGTCCTTAATTGTCTGCTTGCCTACTCGACCAAAGCGTGGATCAATCGTGGGGTCATCTTTGTCGGTTGCGAAACAATGAAGTACGCCGCGGGGGCCAAATTTTTCCTTGAATCCCGGGTCCTTGGGATAGTCGGGTAGTTCCGGCTCTTCTTCCGCGTTCAGGTGGTAGAGATTCCCGAAGAACTCGTCGAATCCATGAACGGTGGGCAAGTATTCATTGCGATCA
Organism: Occallatibacter sp.; assembly: GCF_049802275.1. NCBI lineage: Bacteria > Pseudomonadati > Acidobacteriota > Terriglobia > Terriglobales > Acidobacteriaceae > Occallatibacter > Occallatibacter sp. The sequence continues at coordinate 1,261 of NZ_JBARMD010000148.1, forward strand.
CCGAGATGGTTTTTGCCAAACTGACCGGTAGCGTATCCGAGCGGTTTCAGAAGTTCGGCGATAGTCGGGTCTTCAGCATGAAGTCCGACTGCAGTACCTGGTATACCGACCTTGGTCAAGCCGGTGCGGAGAGGATTTTGGCCAGTGATGAAGGCCGCGCGTCCAGCTGTGCAGCTCTGTTGGCCGTAGTAGTCGGTAAACTTTACGCCTTCGTTCCGGACACGATCGATGTTGGGCGTACGATAGCCCATCTGGCCATCGCTAAAGGCGCTGACATTCCATATGCCGACATCATCGCCCCACAGGATCAGAATATTGGGTTGCTTTGTAGCCATAATGTGTTCCTTTCGCCAAGCAATTCGAGCTACGGAGTGAATCGACTGAAGGCACATGTAGTCCATTCAGGAGGGCACCGCGACCCAGCGGTACCAACGCGGCGAGGATTCAGGGTCTTAAGAAATTCGAATCTTTTCGCCGATCTCCCTGCACAGGCCAAAGAAACTTGGACGATGTACAAGATTGAGCAGGACTAAATCTAGAACTCTTTGTTTTTTTTGTGAACTGTCACTATTGACAGAATCTGACTCTGCCTAATGGGGAGACCAGACCCACGGATTGGTACAGGAATGACGCGCGAAACCCCAAAAAGCCGTGCGCACTAGTATCAATTGGTGGCAGGCAAGGTGATCTCGGACACCTTGACAGTGGCGACTTGGCGATGATGGTCAGAGTCCCATCGAGAGAGCGTCAGCGTCAATTATCGCGCTGGCTACCACTACCATCCGGTTCGGCTGCCGAAGGCGCTAATCGCAGCTCCCGATTTACCTGGGGCCAGTACTGGCGTAACAGGTTTCCGCCAAACCTCCAACCAATGTCAGAAGCGTAACGAACGAAGGTGCTGCCAACTCCCCGGTTTTGCTCAGGCCAGTAAGTATTGGCGAGCGCTTCGCCGGCGAGTGGGCCAAGCAGTCCAGCGTAATTCACAACCGGTCTACCGGAGTCGCTCCGCGTCCGCACCAGCCTCACAGCGCTGTATTTCACAGCCTGTTTGAAAGACAGGTCCTTCTTTACGTAGAAACGTGGATCTTCGTGCAGCATGGACGCGAGCAGGAAAGTTCCGAACAAATTGTCGGAGGCGGCTCGGGCCATGCCAGATCCGAAGCGCTTGCCGTATCCAGAAGCTCCTTGGCCGTATCCAGAAGGGCTATCGATCGCTTGGTCGTACGCTCCCCCGAGCAATGCGGCGCCGACAGTGGACAGCGAAACGCTGTTGTTTGCTGCCAGCTTAAACTTATCCCAACTGCTGAGCGGCCCTCTTACTGTGGCCAGATCGGGAAAGACCAGGGACTTGCGCTCCAAGAGTTGAACGAAGTCCACACCAGTCGACAGCGGGTTGGTTCCGTGCGATGCTGTTTGCGATTTTGTGTTGGGAGGAGCTATGAGGCTTTTCAGCACCATGCTTGTCTTGGTTCCTTGCTCGGCGCTTAACGGCAACCCTTTCTCATTTACTATCTTTAGTAAGTTCGCTAATTTCGAATCCGATTGATTCGGCGCGACCCTTGTCGACAATTCGAGAGTACTGCCCGCCGACCACTCCCAATATTCAAGTGTGAGCCTGGGAAACTGGGGCTGAGACGTGGATTCCCATGTTGTCGAGTTGATGTCGGCAATTCTTCTCACCGATGACCAATTAATGGATACCTGCGCCTCTTTTAATAGTTTCTTTTGATTAGGGCTCAGAGCCGTGAAGACCTCTTCGCCAGTTACGGCTACTGCGTTAGGCTTGTACTTCTGCCCAACGGCGAAGGATGTGTTTGCTTCGGCGCCTGTTCTATCTATCTCGCATCCAAAGTGCTCGCGAAGTTTTGAGCTGTCAATCCGCTTCTCGCCATCAGGTAATCGCACCTTGACCGTGAGGTCGTTTTTAGCGCCCTGCCTAACCCTGAGAATCACTCCCTGCTCAAGTAGGCTGAGATTGTCGGTATCGAAAAAATAGATCTGACTTCTCGTCTCTTTTTGAAATCCCAAGGAAGTAACTACGGATTCGGTCGTCTGAGGGGAAATCAAGAGCTTGATTTCTACGGGACACACTCGTTGCGCGCGTAAGGCCGAACACAGAAGCAGCAGAACAATCACTGATGACCATCTCTGCTTCCGGCTACTTCCTGGCGATTTCGCGAAGTTGTCTTGCATTGTCGATGTGGTTATGGACTGTTTGAATGCTAATGTCGTTTTCGAATGATGTGACCTGTCAGAAATAACAGTTTTTAATTCAGAAACGAAAGTAGTTCATTGATCGATGGGTTGCACGCAACGAACATTGCTGCATTCAGGCTGGTAGCATCAGTCTGCTTAACATTCTTGTGGACGGAGAATCTCTAATGGGCAAGGGGCCTGCGATGATCGTTATCGTCAGGCACGCAGAGAAGCCTGCTTCTCGACAATTCTTACAACCTGCTCTCTCCAGAAGAAGGGAGATCTTTCGACCTTCTTTCAGGAGGGCACTACAACCTAAGCTGATGTCCTTCGCCCGTCATCTAAGGAGGGATGCGTCGAGCGTCAGCGTCTTATGGGGTTCTGTGCATGCCATCGAAACGTGGGCAGATTATTTCTCGAAAGCAAAAACTCTATTCCAGTCCTTCTTCATGCTGATCACCGTCCACCCGTTCTTGATCGCCATTTCGTAGTAGGCCTGAGGGAATGTTCCCATTTTGACGTCGGGTAGTCCGAGCGCAGGGCCATACGCATATTCGCGCTCGGCGTCGTCGTGCAGCACCAGCATGGCAAGCCGTGCACCGTCACCGCCTTTTGTATATTCGAGCATCTGTTGATCGCCTGGCGTATTCCCAAAGGCTGCAACGGGACGGCGACCAATGACCATGTGAATGCCCTCGACCTTTCCGGCAAGGTTATCGTTCAGGACCAACTTGGGCTCTTTGATGAGGACAGGCTTCCCATTTGCGTCATGGCTATATGTCACGCCGCCCATCGATCCGACCACCTGCTCTGGCGGGATTCCGTAGGTCTGCTCGGAGAACACCCGGACAAAGTCCTGGCCACCACCGGTAACAATGTATGTCTTGAAGCCGTTGTCACGAAGGTAGCGGATAACCTCCTGCATGGGTTGATACGTAAGCTCGGTGTACGGACGCTTCCATCTGGGATCCCTGGCGGAGGCAAGCCAGGTTTTCACATCGGACCGGAATTGGTCAGTCGTCATGCCTGAGAGCGTTGCCATGAGGAGCTTTTCGAGGTCCTGCATGGGAAGTTTTGCTATGGCCGCGCGGTCTCCCGAGAGAACGGTCTTGAATGGCTCAACGTCCTTCAACTCGGGCTTTGCCGCGACCAGCGCCGGAACCCGGCTGAGGCAGTAGAATCCCTGCGTCGCTAGAGGCTGTTCAACCCAGAGAGTACCATCCTGATCGAATGTTGCGATGCGTTCTGCGATCGGTACGAACTGCGGACTTGCGGAATCTGTAGTTGCGTGGACAAAGTCTACGATCGCTTGCTTTTCGGGGCCTGTGTTCCAGGACGGTAGTGGGTCGGTGGTTTGAGAGAAAACAGTTACTGAAAAGAACAGAACAAGAATCGAAGTGTAGATTGTGCCGAAGAGGAATCTACGAAAAGGAAGGCGTATCGTCATCGAGGTGACCTTTCCCGAAGCTGCCAGGAATTCGCTTCGGAGTAAACAGACAAAATAGTCAAAACGACGCTAAGGCCGCAGCTCACTTTCCGCTTTGGCTTTGGACAGTTTCAATGCTAATGCCGTTCTCGAATGAAGTGACCTGTCAGAAATAACAGTTTTTAAAACAGGAACGAAAGTAGGCAGTAATCGATTGGTTGCACGCAACCAACCTTGCAGCATTGAGGCTGTTAGCATCAGTCTGCACAACATTTTTGCGGACGGAGAATCTCTAATGGGCAAGGGGCCTGCGATGATCGTTATCGTCAGGCACGCAGAGAAGCCTGCTTCTCGACAACCCCACCTGGCGTTGCGAGGAAGAATGCGTGCCATTGGTCTGTCGAAGTTGCTCCCCAAAATTGTGAAGCCTGATTTCGTATTTGCATCCACTTCGACCAAGCATTCCGCCCGACCTTACCAGACAATCCGGCTTACTGCAGATAAACTCGGCCTCAATGTCAGCACGAACTATGCCGACAAAGAGACCAAAAAGATCGTGAGGGACTTACGTCGGAGGGAGTTTGAAGGCAAGACGGTCTTAATGTGCTGGCATCACGGCATGATGCCTAAATTGATCCGTGAATTGGGATACGAACCACCTTACGAACCATGGCCAGAGGATCTTTACGATCGCATTATCTGCCTTGATGGGGACGGACTCAAGAATCTCCCTCAACGCCTTTTGTTCGGAGACACGCTGGACTGAAGATCCGTCCGCAACAATTCCCAGCCTGCAGCGCATACCTCGTCCGTTTCGGCGAAAACATCCCGAGGCTACTTTGGAGGCTTTACGGGACACTGCGCATCGAAGGTGGCCTGCATCCGTTTCAATTTCAGCACTCCGTAGAACACTGTAATCGCCATTGCAAGAACCAGAAATCCGGAAAGCTTCTTCTCGACGCCGTAGGCCCCCTCGCGGTTGGCCACGTAGCCTGAGACGATCAGGACGAGGATTCCGAGGTTGATCACCCAGTTAACCGGTTTCGACACGATGTAATCCAGCGTGCCAAATCCACCGAGCTGATAGAGCATGAATGGCAGGATTGCAACCATCGGCAACAGTTCCGATGCGCCGAGGCTAGTATCAAGGGTAGCCGGGGTTATCGCGTGCAGCAGCCTGCTGTGCGCTAGTTGGTGGAACAACGCAGGGATTGCACACAGTAACGGAACCACCGCAAGCAACTCGAGAACCAGCGAGCCGCTCCAGACGCCTATTTTTGATGAAGGATCGGCTCCCTCACCTGACTGCTGCGTGCCGATGAAGAGTCCACCCACGATTGCCGCAGCGCTCGACAGCATCAGCAACTCCACGGTGATACCGAAGCTCTCCGGCTCTCCCGCCTTGAGCAGCAACATCGCCAGAAATCCTGGCGTGTAGAACATGACGCGTACAAGTTTCGCCCAGACGCGTGCGTCTCGCTCCGGTGGAAGAACTGGAAGCGGGCGCCCATCGGTTCCGATTGTTGGTCTGACTTTCGACATGATGATGTTCTCAGGATGCTTTGGTGCTGTGATTTAAAGTCCACCTAGCTCAGCGTGGCCTTTTCTGCGGGATTCAGTACCACTTTTCTTCACATCGAGAAACATATGGCCGCAGCTCCGCGTTGCCTGCGGGCCAAGTGTTTGAGGCAGTTTCTTGTCAGCCTTACTGCGACACGGCTTTCGCAGTGGCCTTCGATGCGTCTTTTATACCTACAGCGGTCTTCTCGCCGGCCTTTTCGGTGTACTTCACTGTGACAGCGGTTCCTTTTTTGGCTCCCAGATAGGTGTCGACGCCGGCCTTCTCGGTTCCCTTGGCCACTTCCTTGCTACCTTCAGCAACACCCTTGCTGGCGTCGTCGGTGCCCGCAGCGACAGCCTTGCCGGTATCCTTGGTGCCTTTTACGGTCGTCTTCTCCGTCCACTTGAACGTGTGCTCGGTGCCGTCTGTTGCTTTAACAACAAATGTCTTCGATTCCTTATCGACGCTCTTCACAACCCCGCTGACAGCATGGACCACGTCGTCCTGCGCGATGGCTTTTTGAAAACCAATCGTCATCGCCAAGGCCATGATCCCTGCGAGGACCAATCTGAACCGCTTTGCATGTACTACCATCAGTAATTCTCCTTTGAGGTTTTTTGTTGCACCCAAGTGAAATTAGCACCCATTTCGCGGGACTGGTCGCCGGTTGTCCTCGAAAACAAAACGGAGCCACGGGCCAAAAAATGAAGCGCTGTATTGCTTCCCATTCTATAGACTCCAAAACTCCACCACACCTGTCAGAAATGACATACCCAGGGATCTGAGCGAGAAGCCCATACCGTTCTGCGTGATTGGCTCGATATTATCCATACTGTTTGAAATGACAGTTGCTATTGAATCGCAATCCGACTGAACTAATTGCGAACCTGGAAGTTAACATTGATCCATCGAAAGCTGAATACGATCTGAGAGCTTGAGATGGCGCTGAGTGATGCAGCTCACATACCTCCTCCGTGATGAAGGCGGTATAAACGGGTTATTAGGCCGGTAATATGCTTGGTTTTGATTTAGATGTTTGGGACTATCTGACCTTCCTGGTGATTTTTGTCCTTGTCGGCGCCTTTCTAGTTGTGGCCATCCTGGTTCTCGGTTTGCCAGGGCGGATCGCGATCGCGCGCAAGCATCCCGACGCCGACGCAATCAACGTCATGGGTTGGTTAGGCTTCCTGGCAATCGTCCCCTGGATGCAGGCGTTCATGTGGGCTTTCAAACCCACAGACGTCGTCGATATTCGTTACTTCCCAAAACAAGAGCGCGAAAACATTCAAGAAGAACTGGCGCGACTGACCGGGCGGGCTGCTGCTGAAAAGAAGCTGAATTCTGAAGAGTCGAAGCCTTCCGCAGCGACCAAGCCTTCCGCAGCGACCAAACCTCCCGCCGCGACCAAGCCTCCCGCCGCGGACTCAACATTATGATGTTCGCTTTTCTCGTCACGTTCATATTCGCGCTATTTGTGTGGCTCGTTTTCTTTAAGTTCAAATGGCTCAAATTGACCCCGACCTGGGGAGTTATCACCCTCTTCTTCGTCGTTCATCTCTTACTTACTTTTGTCATCGGCGTCCGCTTTGTTGCTCCGTACTCAACGAACCTGAAGGTTGTTCAACATACAATCCAACTCGTTCCGCGCCTTCCTGAACCCACTCTTGTAACTGCTGTGCTGGTTAAACCAGATGTTTTTGTGAAGAAGGGACAGCCGCTGTTCCAATTCGATCGTCGGCCGTATGAATACCAGGTTCAGCAACTGAAAGCGCAATTGGAGGCTGCGAAAGCCGGCAGGCTATCTTCGAAATACAAAGTCGACCAGCTAAACGCCGGCCTGGCTGGAGCTAATCAAGAAGTGCTGATGTACAAATCCGATCTTGAGGCTGCCGAACAAAAAGTCGCAAGGACGAAGAGTGAGCTGGAATATGCCAGCTACCAGCAACAGCTCTCGCAGGGTCTGGCACAAAATGGCGCCGGTACAGAAGAAGATGCGCAGAAGTGGAAGGCGCAGATGAATGCCGACGAGGCCGCAGTATCGCAGGCAGTGGCCGAGGCAGAGCGTTCCCGGCTCAAGTACAAGTCGCAGTGGGAGGGAGTTAATACGACCGTGGCCGGTGCAAGCGCCGAGTTGAAGCAGAGCGCGGCTGCACAGAAACAAGCCGACGCAACGATCGCCAGCGTAAAAGCTCAGCTGGAACTTGCGCGCTATTACCTGGAGAATACCCTCATGGTGGCGCCGGAGAACGGCTATATCGTGAATCTTCAGGTGCAGCCGGGTATGGTCGCGGGCATCTATCGTGTTGGCGGCATTGCTTCGTTCATTGTCGATAGTGATCGCTATCTGCTGGCCAGTTACACGCAGCAGAATCTCAAATATGTGAAGGTCGGACAGCCCGTTGAAGTCGCGCTGGACCTTTATCCCGGTCAGATCTTCCAGGGCAAAGTAGACAGCGTCTGGTGGGCGAATGGGGAAGGACAATACCTGCCCAGCGATGTTATTCCGCAGTTCTATCCGGCAGATCCGATGAAGCCCCTTGGGCAATTTGCTGTGAAGATCTATCTCAACAATCCCGCACAGGTTGGCCTCCCAATTGGCGCGCAGGGGGCCGCTGCCATTTATGCAGGAAAAGGGGGCTTCGCGGTAGTTCGAAAAATCACGATTCGCATGCACTCGTGGTTCAACTGGCTTTACCCGATGCCATTCTGATGAAACTCGTCATCAACTCAGCGTCGAACAATCGTCCGGGAATAGGACCAATCTTCATTTCGTCTCTGTGCTGCGTGATCGTAAGTGCGGTTGGAATCACAATCTGTGGGTGTGCGCTTCACAAACCGCCCTCACACCCTGCGATTGTCGATCAGGCATTGCCAAAAGCTACGCCCTTGCCATCGACCTGGAGCGCTAGCCAGAATGCCGGGAATGTTGCTGGTGACTGGGTAAAGTCTTTCAACGACCCTGGTCTTGATTTCGTCGTCTCCGCAGCCATTGCAAACAATCTCGACCTGCGGCAATCGGCGGCGAGGGTTGAGGCAGCCCATCAAAACGTGATTGTCGCCAGCGCAAAACTCAAGCCGATGATTCATGTACCTCTCACCGGCGCGAGCACTCTTTCCACCGACTCAGATAAGACCGAGCAGATCCAGAGCAGCACGGCGCTCCTGGAGGTGGCTTGGGAAATCGATGTCTGGGGTCGTGTACGCTCCCAACGCGCCGCTGTGGAGGAGAACTACGAGGCCATCGCACTCGATTATGCGTTTGCACGGCAATCAATAGCCGCGACGACCGCCAAGAGTTGGTACCAAGCCATTGAGACTCGTCAACTGCTCACTTTGGCGCAGGAAAACGTAGACATATACGCAAAACTCCTCGAACTCGTGAAGCTGAGAAGGACTGCGGGAAAGGTCGCAGATCTCGACGTGGCAGAAGCGAGTTTTCAGCTGAGCGAAGCTCGAAACCAACTTGCAATTGCGCAAGGGCTGAACAGCGAGGCGCGGCGTACATTGGAGTTGCTCATCGGACGGTATCCATCCGCAGAACTGGAAGTGGCAGCTACGTTCACTCCTTTGCCGCCGCCGTTGAATCCGGGTCAGCCATCCTCGCTGCTTGAAAGGCGACCGGATATTGTTGCGGCTGAGCACCGGGTATTTGCGGCGTTCCGAACAGAAGAGGCTGCTAGATTGGCGCTGCTTCCTAACTTCACGCTCAATATAGAGGGAGGGCGTCTAAGCGATCCGCTGCTCTCTGTGCTGGGCCTCAATCCCTGGTTGATTCACAGCGCGATCGGAATGATCCTGCCAATTTATGAGGGAGGAGCATTACGAGCGCAGGTCAAAATCGCGACGGCACAACAGGAGCAATCCGTGGCGAGTTTTGGCAGTGTGTCACTGAAAGCCTTCGCCGAGGTGGAAGTGGCGCTGACAAACGAAGTATTGATGGCCAGGCGTCTCCCATATATCGAAAGCGCCGTTCACGATCACGGCGAAGCCGTCCGGGTGGCAGGCTTGAGATATAAGGCAGGGAGCATGGATTTCCTGTCAGTCCTGCAATTGCAGGAAAGCCAGATTCAGAGTCAGGCAGAGCTTATCAAATTGCGCAATGCGCAACTCGCCAACCGCATCAACCTGCATCTCGCTTTGGGAGGCAGTTTCGATAATTCGTCTGCCTCCTATTCCCAGGTGCGAAATGCCAGGAATTAGCTAAGAACTGTTACTTGTAACAGTTGCAGCTGCGAAGTTGCAGTATTAATGTCGCGAACGGAAAAAACTAATGTTGTGGAGAGTGGAATTCTCCAGATCCACCAAGGTCGTCTTAAACAAACAACAACTAGCGAACGACATCAACCGGGGGTTGACCTATGAGCACAAAAGACGCAAAGAAGATGCTGTCGGTGATACTTGGTTTCATTCTTGTTACGGTCCCACCACAGTGCGCGTACGGATACCAGGCTTCGGGATCAGATTCTGCGAGTGGTGTTGGGAACACTGAAGCCACTCCGATGACTGCGAGTGAACTGCAGGCCTTGGTTGCGCCTATCGCACTGTATCCGGATGCATTGGTGGCCCAAGTCCTCGCGGCCTCGACGTTTCCAGATCAGATCGCAATCGCGAACTACTGGCTTCAGCAGAACAAGAACCTGACTGGGAATTCGCTGATGCAATCCGTGGATAAGCAATCATGGGATCCGAGCGTGAAGGCGCTCACACAGTTTCCCTCTGTGCTCGACAACATGGCGAAGAATCTTACCTGGACCTCCTCGTTGGGAGAGGCATATCACAACCAGTCCGCAGATGTAATG
>NZ_JBARMD010000149.1:0-2557 GCF_049802275.1 Occallatibacter sp.
CGCTCGATAAGGCGACGAACCTGCTTGCCGACCCCTCGTGCCCTGACGACTACTCAGCGGCCTTTCTTGACGGCACCGCACCTACGGATACCTGCGACCATCCCGTCGATCACCGCAACATCCTGCAGAAGATCTTCGGGCTGGCCAAACCGGCGAACTGAGTCCAGTTCCCTGACACATTCTTCGATGAGCACGCCGATCAAGCCAGAATCCCGCATAGTGCAGGAAGTTGCTGGGAACTCCGTTTAATCAGAGGCCGTCGATCACGCTTCCATCGGGCATGGGCTGGCAGGTCTGGCACCAGAACGTGACGCGTGCATCCGGTCCCTGCAGGCGATGACGGATTGTGTTGCCACAGCGGCGACAAGCATCGCTGGAGCGACCGTAGACCCAGAGGCTGTCTTGCGGGCTGCTGCTGCGCGTCGTGCGCCTCTGCTGTCCGCGATAGGTGACGATGGTGTCGCCGACGTCCTCAAGGACATTGGCAGCGACAAGGCGTTGCGACGTGGCGATGAGTGCGGCGACCTGCTGATCGTTCAGCGCAGAGACAAGGCAAAACGGATTCACACTTTCGACAAAGCAGACTTCTGATTTGAAGACATTCCCCACCCCAGCCAGCACCTGTTGATGCAGAAGCGCGTCGCCGATTTCTTCGCCGGCGCAAGAGCGAAGACGCGCGGCAGCGGCGACGGGGTTGAAGTCTTCGCTGAGCACATCCGAACCGGGAGGTGGAATGCGCTTTTCGCGAGCCAGCGCTTGCGCGGTATAGATGCGCGCAACCGGTACCGTGAAGGCGACCGCCTGGTAATCACGATTCTCGAGCACAATGCGCATATCGCGAGCGGGTTTTTGCCAGCGCTCGCCGATGCGGTAGAGGTGCCACGAACCGTTCATCAGCATGTGGGTGACGAGTGTGGCGCCGCCGGAGAGATGGATCAGCAGCCACTTGCCGCGGGATTCAACGCGTTCGACGATCTGGCCGGTGATCGGCGTGTCGTCGTGGAAACGCGTCAGCAATGGGTAATTGGAACGAAAACCGGTGATGGGCTTGCCTATAAGTGCGCGCCCCATGGAGCGCGCGGTGCGGAAGATGGTATCGCCCTCAGGCATGGCTTATTGAATTTCCTCGCTCGGCATCTCGTCCGTATGAGTATCGTGATGAATCGGAATGGGAATGCGGCGTAGATGCAGCCCGAGTGGCCCAGGATGGAATCCAGCATCCATGAGAAAACGCGCCATGGGATGCGCTACGGTGGGCTGGCCATTGATGGTAGTGATCAGTACACCCTGGTGACTGCTGGTCCGCATCCGATCCTGCCCTCGGGCGGAAAGGAAGTGGGCAAGTCCTGAGGCCACCTGCGAGCGCTCCGGTTCGTCGGCTGGAAGAAAGACGAGCAGGTTGGGGTTGTTGCGCCGAAGCCATGCGACGAGCTGACCATTGCGCAGAACGACTTCGGCATAGACGGCGCGCGTAAGAATGCGAGGTGCCGATTCAGAATCCTCATCCATCACTGGCAAATCGGGCCAGCGCAAGACGGAGCCATACGGATTTGATGGATCTGTTGCGGCCAACTGGACAAACTCCGGCTTCTCAGCTGGCGGTTCCGTCCGCAGTTGGCGCAACAGATCGACAGCTGCAGGCAGCGCGAATTGAGTCGCTCCAAGTCCGGCAACAAAATAGCCACGGCGGATTCGGCCGCCTTCTTCCAACGCTTTCAGCACATCGTAGACAGCGCTGAATCCGCCAGGAATGTTCTCAGCAGCGACGGCTTCGCGGGTGAGGACGCCATAGCGATTAAGCAGTTGCAGGGCTAGAGCGTGACTGGCCTCGGTGTTGCTTGGTGCGCCATCAGTTCCCTCTCGCGAACGCAAAGGCAGCAACGACCAACGGCCTTGCGCGTTCGGCGGCGTGGTGCGCCGGGAGCGAAAGACCATTCCGGTATGGGAGCGGCGTTGCGGGCGAGAGGAATCGGGGCGCGTGGTGTAGGCGCGAAGAGCGTGCAGCGAGTCATTAGTGACGAGGCCGCGCCACACGAGGCTCCATAATGCGTCGATAGACTCGCCGGGATATCCGCCGCCGACGGCCTGGTGCAGCGGGTCGAAGAAGTTGGCACCGGTGGATTCGAGAACCGCGAGCAGCTTTTCTTCGCGTTCGGTGAGGGGCTCTGTGACCGGGCGTTGCTGGGCAAGCAGTGGTAGCTTGTCGGCGAGGAAGAGAGCGATGCGGCCATCGCGCTCGCCGATGGGATCGATGCCGGCCCAGGTGATTTCGCCGGCGGCGATCAGCGTATCGAGCCCGGCGGAATCGTATCCGGCAACGCGCGCGGGAAGAATGGATGTTTCGAGCAGCGAGGCCGGAATGGGTGCGCCTTGCAGACTTTCAACGGCGTCGAGCAAGGCATCAAGATGCGCATGGGAGCTGCGTCGCGGCAACAGCAGCCCCTGCCAGTGCGTGAGGAAACGCGCCAGCGTGTGCTGCTCTACCGGTTCCACTTCGCGGCGCAACCGGGCCAGCGACTTGCGCCGAATCTGCCGCAGAATCTCCGCATCGCACCAC
>NZ_JBARMD010000150.1:0-8430 GCF_049802275.1 Occallatibacter sp.
GGCTACCACAATCTTCCCGGAATCGAAGTTCCTGATTTCGTGGTGATGTTCGTGCCCGTCGAACCGGCATTTCTCATGGCCCTGCAATCCGATGGCGAACTCTGGGCCGACGCCTACAAACAGGGAATTCTTCTTGTGGGTCCCACCACGCTCCTCTATGTCATCCGTATCGTGAACGTACTCTGGCAGCAGGAACGCCAGGCCCGCAACGTTCGCGATGTCATGAAGCGCGGCACCGAACTGTACGAAAAATTCGCAGGGTTCGTTACGGATATGGAACTCATCGGCGACAGTCTCCGCAAAACGGATAAGCACTATGGAGAGGCCATGAAGAAGCTGGCCGACGGCCGCGGCAACCTCATCCGCCAGGTCGAATTGCTCAAGGAACTGGGCCTGCGTACAAACAAATCCATCCCCAAGAATCTCCTCGATCGCGCCGATGTCGATCAAGCCGAGTTGGCCCTTGCCGCCGAAGCTGAAGAAAGCAGGGGCAGAATGCTCTCAGAAAACGAATCATGAGGGCCGAAGCGCACAAAAAATGTTGCGCGAACCGCACCCGATTCCTGCGTTCCTGCGATTTCTCCGTTACTTTCGTCCCATAAACTGGCAGTCACCTAACCCGACATGGCCTTGGGCTCTGCTTAGATTAGGAATAGGGGACGGAAAGACATGGGCCATACTGCCACAGTCATTGGTGCGGTCGCGCTGGCATGTGCCCTTGTTGGTCTCCTTTGCGGGTATTTTTGGGGACGCTCCAAGGTAAGAGCGCAGGTGGAGGACGCAATGGATAAAGCGCGCGTCTCTGCCGACGCACGCGAATTCGACCTCAGGGAACAGTTGTCGAACAAGATGGTAGAAGTTTCCGAACTTCGCGCGCGTGCCGAAGAACTCCCTCGTTTGCAGGAACAACTTGCCCAGCTGAAATCTCAACAAATGCGCGGATCCGCAAGCGGTGGACCGATCGCTCGGGAACCCGGCAACGCCGCGCCAAGAACGGTCGAGCAAAAGCAGGAAGCACCGGTAATCGAATCAACCGATAAAACCATTCAGAATTACTTGAAGTCGATGGAGGAGAAGCTCAAACAATCCGAACAGGAGCCCCTCGCCGTCACCCAGAAGATCACACCACCACCGCCCGCGAAATTACCCATCACAGAGCCTCTTGTCACTGCCCAGAAGAGCACGTCACCGCCGCCGGCAAAATTGCCCGCCGTTGAGCCTCGTGCGGCCGCGCAGAAGAATCCGCCGCTGCCGACCCCACCGACAAAGCCACCCGTACAAAAGCCACCCATTCAGCCGCCGCGCGCTGTGACTCCTCAGAAACCCAAACCGGCCGCGGGATTACCAACAGCCCAGCCCCCGCGGGTCAAGGACGAATGGCAGGAGTTTGCGGCATCTCTCGAGGCTCTGACACGTCAACGCAAGTAGCGAATTCTCGCGTTCTCATACGCAAATGCCGGTCAAGATGTGCAACCGTTCAGTTGCGCAATCCAGCAGTCACCAACTCCGCCAAAGCATGAACGCCGGCTCCGCGAAAAGGGCACCCTGAGGCTAGGCGCCGTCCATTTCCGTAAAGGTAACCCGCAGCCTTCTCCAAGTCGTTCCTAAATCCTCAGGGAGCACCCGTGTCTCAGCAACCGTCGTCATGAAGTTGGTATCGCCCACCCAACGCGGCATTGCGTGCATATGCAGATGTCCCGCGACCCCCGCGCCTGCCGCCTGCCCGAGGTTCAATCCGAAGTTGAACCCATGCGGCCGGTACAACTGCTCCAGCGCGCGCTCCGTCCCCTGCGCCAGATCCATCAACTCGTGCGCCGCGTCGGTTTCCAGCTTCGCAATCCGATCAAGGTGCGCATACGGCATCACCATCACGTGGCCCGACGTGTACGGATACGCGTTCAGGCAGATAAAACAATGCTTCCCGCGCTTGACCAGACCCCCGGCCTCTTCCGCTTCGTCTGCGCTCATTCCGTGTTCGATCGCATAATCAATGCTCGCGATCAGATTGCAGAAGACGCAGCCGAGATCGCCGGGCCACGCATTCAGTCGCGTCGGAACGCCCGATCGCGGAGCCCCATCCGCCGTCGTAACATACGCAAATCGCCACGGACTCCAGAGCTGATCCATCGATTCCTTCCCGTCTTTTGCCCTTCTTCGCACCAAGTATAGTGCGCTGCTGGGCTGCGCTTCTCCAATGGCGATTCGTCCGGAAGCATCTCATCGGCGCATCTGAAAAACCTTTCACTCCTGTATCCTCGGTCACACCTCGTCGCTAACTCCAACAAAATCTCCATCCCTTTGCACCAATTCTGCGCCACTTTGTCATCACCCATTCACAACTGCCAAAGTGTTGGATTGACGGGGAAAACGCACCATTGCTACACTTAGAAGCGTAGCTTCCTGCGCGGATTCCAGCAGTTAGCTGCGGCCGCCCTCCAGCCAGCCGTTGCCTGCCTGGTGTTTCCCAAGGAGACGAGTCGCTTTGCTGCCAGCTCTCTGGCTCGAAGCCCCGTCTCTGTGAGACTCACCGGATTAAGGTTCCCGGTTGCCGAGGTCCCGGCAAAGGCACTGCCCGCCACCGCCGCGTGCACGTGCTATCCGTCGACAGCGTCACCGTCGCCGGGCCAATGAATCGGAGCTGCTGTCATGCCAAACGTCCTCAATCCCGAACCCGAGAGCATAACCCTGAACACCGAACTCGAAACACCTACCCTCGACCCTGCGACGGAGCTCGATGCTCCTTCGTCCGAATCCACGTCCAACCCAGAGACTGCCGAAGTACACACCGCTGTCGAACCGCAAGCGCTGGACGCCGATGCCCCAACCGAGCCTGTAGCCCAGGCCGTTCCCGCACAACAAGAGCAAGCGGAACTTCAAGAACCCGTCGCTCATGTTGCGTCCGCGCCGGCTGAACACAGTGCCGAATCTGCTGATGATTTCTCAGCTGCCCTCGAAGCCTTTGAGCGCGAGCAGGCCGCTGAAGCTGCTGCTGTCGAAGCCTATGGCGACAAAGTCGTCTCCGGCACCGTCCTCAAGCAGACTGAAAAACATTTGGTTGTCGACGTAGGTCTCAAGTCCGAGGGCCTTGTGCCCATCGAACAGGTCCTCGATCACACCGGCGCAGTCAAGTTCCAGCCCGGCGAAGTCATCGACGTGGTCATCGAACGCGAAGAGCCCGAGGGCGGCTATCTCGTCAGCTACGAGAAGGCCCAGCGCCTCCGCGTGTGGGACACCATTGAAAAGCACGCCAACGACAAGACCCCGATGATGGGCACCGTCGTCAGCCGCGTCAAGGGTGGTCTTACTGTCGATATCGGTTTGAAAGCCTTCCTGCCCGGCTCGCAGCTTGAGATCCGCCCCGTCCGCAACCTCGACGGCTATCTCGGCCAGCAGATTGAAGTCCGCGTCATCAAGCTCAACAAGAAGCGCGGCAACGTGGTCGTCTCCCGCAAAGAGATCCTCGAAGAAGAGCAGAACGCCAAGCGTTCCACCACGCTCGAGCATCTCGGCGAAGGCGCCATCCTCACCGGCACCGTCAAGAACCTCACCGACTATGGTGCGTTCGTCGACCTCGGCGGCATCGACGGCCTGCTGCACATCACTGACATGAGCTGGGGACGCCTCACCCATCCCCGCGATCTGGTCAACGTCGGCGATGAGATCCAGGTCAAGGTCCTCAAGTTCGACAAAGACAAGCAGCGTGTGTCCCTTGGCTTCAAGCAGCTCACGCCTGACCCCTGGCTCGACGCCACGGAGCGCTACCCCGTTGGAGCACACGTACACGGTCGCGTTCTTTCGGTCACCGACTATGGTGCGTTCGTTGAGCTCGAGCAGGGAATCGAAGGCCTGGTCCATCTTTCTGAGATGACCTGGTCCAAGCGCCTTAAACACCCCTCGAAGCTGGTCAAGCCCGGCGACGAGGTCGACACGGTTGTCCTCAGCGTCAATCCCGCCGACCGCCGCATCTCGCTCGGCATGAAACAGCTGATGGAAAACCCGTGGGAGAACCTCACCGAGCGTTATCCTGCCGGAACCGTTGTCGAAGGTCGCGTTCGCAACCTCACTGACTTCGGCGCCTTCATCGAAATCGAGGATGGCATCGACGGCCTCGTCCACGTCTCCAACCTCAGCTGGACCAAGCGCGTCAAGCATCCTTCTGAAATCGTCAAGAAGGGCGAAAAGGTCAAGGCAGTTGTTCTCGGCGTCGAGCCGCAGAACCGTCGCCTGAGCCTCGGCATCAAGCAGCTTCAACCCGATGTGTGGGAGAGCTTCTTTGCTACCCATCGCGTCGGCGATCAGGTGCATGGCAAGGTGCTTCGCACCGCCCAGTTCGGCGCTTTCGTTGAAATCGCCGAGGGCGTTGAGGGCCTCTGCCACATCTCTGAAGCCAGCGAAGTGCCCGGAGAACCTTCCAAGCTCGAAGCCGGTCAGGAGCACGACTTCAAGATCATCAAGATCAACGTCGAAGAGAAAAAGGTGGGCCTGAGCCTGCGCGCGGTGTCCGGCCACGAAGCCAGCCGCTCCGAAGTTCAGGACTACAAGTCGGAAGCTCGCGGCGGCAGCCACAAACAGCCCGTCTCCAGCGGCACCACCACCCTCGGCGACCTCATCAACTGGCGCAAGAACGAGCGGTAACGCCCGTCCTTGATCGGCACACAACAACGGCCACCTGCAAGGGTGGCCGTTCTGCGTTAGCTTCGAATCGGCGTCATGTCTCTCCTCACCCCTGTCATACTGAGAGCCGCACGCTCGGGGCCCCGCGGACGCAAGTCCGTTATTTCGGGTTGGGCCACGACTCTGGACCTATCGGCGACCACACTCGCAACTGAACTAAACTATATGGCCCACGCCACATTGGCACCCGCGCTACAATCGCGGCACATGCGAAATGGCAACGAACTGCGTCTTGAGAGGTGCTCCGTTGCAGTGTGACAAAGTCGGTGACCTTATGGCGAATAACCTCTTGATGCTTATCAAACTGGATACCGACACCATGGCCTTCATGAGCCTTCTTGTCAGTATCGTTGCTGCATTAGCTGCCATCTTTGCTGCTTTTTACGCGAACATTGCTGCTTTCTACGCGAAAAAGGCAGCAACCGAGCGCGACCTGACACGGGTGGACCAGAACACGCAGCACGTTGAGCATTTCAGCAACAAGATTTTGAGCATAGATACCCAAATTCAACCGCAGGTTCAGCGGGAGGCCCCACAGCCTCAACCTCAGCAGGAAGCCCCACAGCTTCAGGCTCAGCGGGAGGCCTTTCAGGCTCAACCTCAGCAAGAAGCACCACAGCTTCAAGCTCAGCGGGAGGCCTTTCAGGCTCAACCTCAGCAGGAGGCCCCACAGCTTCAGGCTCAGCGCATATCCATCTCTGTTGAGGGTGAAGCTATGGGAGAAGTCCCGCTCGAATTGTGCCTAACCCTGCAAGACTCATCAATTCGTGTCAGCCGCGTCGAGATGCTTAACGAAGTCGGGAAAACCCTTAGCTCATCGCCGAGCAAGGCAACTGACAATGCCCTTGTATTCAAATCCATCCTTACGCCAAAGAAGGTGAGGCAGTGGTGGAGTGCGGGAGAGTCAACTAGTGAAGGAGGAGGTAGAAGTGTTCTTAGGGCCTACCTCCTGGTCGATGAAAGCAGGAGAGAGGTCTACCGTGACATCCCGGTTTCAATCGTGGAGGAGTTGAGGAGTATCGGCATAGCCTCCTTGGTCGTTTGGACTATTAAGGGGAGCATCTAGCTAATCTGACCGAGTGACCGCCTATCGGACCTCTGACTGGTTTTCGCTTTTCCCGGCGATCCGGCTCACAGTAGGAGAAGAGTCGGCGGCGATACTGGGTGACTTCTGCGGTCGGCGCGGGCTATATTAGCCGCCATCTGGATTCTCATTCTCATCTCTGAAAACCTAAGGAGACTAAGCTATGCGAAAGTTTGCTGGCGTGTTCATCGTCTGCTTTTGCGCTGCGATGGCTATGGCTGCCGACTTAGCCGGAACCTGGAGGCTCAATCTACAAAAGTCGAAGTTGCGCAGCGCA
This sequence comes from Occallatibacter sp., assembly GCF_049802275.1. Lineage (NCBI taxonomy): Bacteria > Pseudomonadati > Acidobacteriota > Terriglobia > Terriglobales > Acidobacteriaceae > Occallatibacter > Occallatibacter sp. The sequence continues at coordinate 6,036 of NZ_JBARMD010000150.1, forward strand.
AATACTACCGCCGAAACCCTGATCATTGAGAAGACAGGTCCCGACTCCTATCGCTACACCTTTGACATGACGCTGACCTCAGGCGAGAAACGGTCTTGGACCCTGGATCGCGTCTATGACGGCAAGGAACGTGCGGTCAATAGCTCCGACGCCGGAGAGTCCCGTGATAGCGAAATCTGCGAATTTGTTACAGGCGGTGGGCGAAAGATCACGATGAAAACGGACGGGAAAGTGGTTAGGACCATCACTTCAACGCTCAGTGGAGACGGACAGACCCTTACGAATTTGCGCTCAGATGTAAAGGGAGAGGATGTGCTTGTCTTCGACCGGGAAAAGGAGCCCATACCAGCGGAATAGAGCGATGGTAGTTCCGGGCGAATGACCGTCCAACCGGGTCAGTAACTCAGAGTAGGTCGCGGCGGTCGAGCCTGTGGGCGAGTCTGCGGCAGGGAACGGGGTGCCCAAATCTCGCTTCTGAGACCTGGGAGTACTGAGGCCTTATCAAGTCACCACAAAATAATTCCCGAATCTCTGCAAAACATTTGCAGGTTATTTCGCCGGTTTGTTCATACTCGAATCAGAAGCCTCGCCGATCCGCTCGCTTGTCGATTATTCGGCGCGGCTGGCAGCGCTCCTTGCAGAGTCGTGACGGGCAAGCAAGAGCGGATTCGTCTAAACCCGGGTTACCAGCTTCCAGTCATGCAGTAACCCCTTTGTTAAGAAATATCTATGGCTAAGTCCAATGCAGAGAAATATTTGCAGCGCACTCCTCCCGTTAACCCGTAGAAAGCAGGATATTTGCTTACAGAAACCGGGTAATAGGGTAGGTTAAGCAACCAAACGGTTGCATATCAGCTGCGATGTCCACGGTCAGTGCTCTCCGGCAATCTCGATCAGGCCGAAGGAAAGTCACATTCAGCTGTGACCCCCGCCACCATTTCCTTCGCAGTGCGGGCCTATCATTCCGCCAGTCAGGAAAGGTGTCTCCATGGCAACCAATACATCTCGCCGCGAGTTTTTGTCCGCCGGGTTGATGCTCCCCGTAGCCGGCGCTGCCTCCAAAATCAACTTCCTCGATTCCCCCGACAAGCTGACGCCGCCGCAGCCCCGGACACCCAAACTGACCTACCGCACACTCGGCAATACAGGCCTCAAGGTGACAAGTGTCGGTTTCGGCTGCATGATCACCTCCGATCCCAGCGTCATCGAGCGCGCCGCCGACATCGGCATCAATTACTTCGACACAGCCCGCGGATACCAGCACGGTAACAACGAGCGCATGGTCGGTGCGGCCCTCGGCGCGCGACGCAAGAATCTCATACTCTCCACCAAGTCGCCCACCGACAACAAGGCTGGATTGCTGAAGGACCTCGATACCAGCCTCGCCGAGCTCAAAACCGACTACGTGGACATCTGGTATCTCCATGCCAAAGACACCCCCGTGGCGATTCATGACGACATGATCGAGGCGCAGCATATTGCGAAACAGCAGGGCAAAATCCGCTTCGCCGGCATGAGCACCCACGCTCTTCCCAAAATGACCGAGTGGACCATCGATAAGAAGGCGTTCGACGTTGTCCTCACCGTCTACAACTTCACCATGGACCAGAAGATGGACGAGGTCATTGCCGCCGTCGCAAAGACCGGCACCGGTGTCGTCGCCATGAAGATCATGGCCGGAGGAGCACACGCCCACCGTCCCGGCGAACCCATCGACCCGCGCACGCAACGCGAAGGCGCGATGCTGGCTGCACTCAAGTGGGTTCTCAAGCGGCCCAACATCGGCACCACAATTCCCAGCATGACCGACATGGATCAGCTCGATGAAAATCTCCGCGCCATGTCCGAGACCTTGACACCCTCTGACGAAAAAATCCTCGCCGCTCACCTGGAACAGATCAAACCCCTCTACTGCCGCTTCTGCGGCGAGTGCGATGGTGCCTGCGCCAAGGGCCTCCAAGTCGCGGACACACTCCGCATCCTCACTTACGCCGACGGATATGGCCAATTCGCACTGGCTCGCGAACGCTTCAACGAACTCCCTTCGCACCACGCCACAGTTCGTTGCGGCGACTGCACCGAATGCACCGTGAAATGCCTGCACGGGGTCCGTGTCGCCGAACGCATCGCCCGCGCCCAGGAACTGTTCGTATGACCGTGCGGCAACGCCTGTTCCAGCTCTTCAAGTCCGAGGGGCAGGGAGTCGCAGTTTGGAGGAAGATCCAGCCGAAGCCCGGTCTTGGATTTGCAGTCTGGAAAAAGGCCAAATCGAAGCCGGGTTTGTATCAGGGCATGACTTCAGTCATGCCGACGAGCCCAGCAAAACGAGCGGGGGCTTTAGCCCCTGAGGCACTGTCTTCTCTCCATTTTTTTCTTGTTCTGATCTTTGCGACGC
>NZ_JBARMD010000151.1:0-2815 GCF_049802275.1 Occallatibacter sp.
ATCTTCGGCCTAGGTTTGCGGCTTGCATGCCAGAGGTCATAGTCCATTTGGAGACCAGCCCAGAATCCAGCGTGAGTTCCAAGAGCCTGCGATAGCCGCAATGACATCTCCGCCGAGATACCAGCGCGACCATTGACGATTCGGGAGAGAGTGGTCCGTGTAACCCGGAGACGATTGGCGGCTTCCGCAATCTCGATCTCCCCGAGATACTCTCGCAGCACCCTTCCCGGATGTGGTGGATTATGCATGAGCATTTTGCCCTCCTTTCTCAGTGATAGTCCTGATAATCGACCAGAATTGCATTCTCTTGCTCGAAAGTGAATGTGAGGCGCCAGTTTCCGTTGATCTTGACTGACCAATGGCCTTGAAGGTCGCCATGGAGCGAGTGGAGTTCCCAGCCAGGTGCATTCATATCCTGTGCCGATTTCGCGCGGTTAAGGGCGAATAGTTGAATCGACAGCTTTTGTGCGTGCTTGGGCTGGATACCCGCCTTACTTCCACTTGTGAAGAATCTTTCAATGCCGGCGTGACGAAAGTTCCTGATCATCCGCGTATAGCGTAACGCCTCACGCCTCGGACGTCAAGCGAGACACTATGATCCAGTCCCGACTGCGAGATTGTTACGGGTGCGAACGGAGGGCGGCCAGGAACTCGGCCGGCGGCAAAGTGTTGAGCACGTCGGCCGGGGTGAGCCAGGCGCGACGTAGCTGGCGGATGCCATATTTCCACTCCCCGACGACGCGGGTGACGTGAGCATCGGTGTTGATAACGATTTTGCAGCCGCACTCCCTAGCGTGGCGCAGGTCGCGGTCGCTCAAGTCGAGGCGTTCGGGAGCGGCGTTATGTTCGACGGCAACGCCAAGTTCGGCACATCGCCGGAGGACGGCTCCCGTATCGAACTGGTACGGCTCGCGGCGCAGAAGCTGACGCCCCGTGGGATGGCCCAGGATACGGGTGTTGGGATTCTCGACGGCGCGCAGGAGGCGGGCTGTCATTTCGTCGCTGCTTTGTTCGAGGCGGGTATGGACGCTGGCGATGACAACGTCCATCTGCGCGAGCACCTCGTCGTCGAGGTCGAGCGCGCCGTCGGCGAGGATGTCTACCTCAATTCCGGTAAAGATGCGGATGCGGCCCTCCATCTGCTTGTCGACTTGGCGGATATTCGCGATGTGTTCGAGGGCGCGCTTCTCGTCGAGACCGTTGATCATGGCCAGGTTTTTGGAGTGGTCAGTGATCGCGATGTACTGGAGACCGCGCTCGATGGCGACTTCGGCCATCTCGGCGATGGAGTTGCGGCCGTCGGAGGCGGTGGTGTGCATGTGGACGTCGCCCTTGATGTCGGCGGCTTCAATGAGCCGGGGCAGGGCGTGCTTCGCGGCAGCCTCGATTTCGCCCAGGTTCTCGCGCATCTCCGGGGGCATCCAGTCCATCTGAAGCGCGGCGTAAATCTCTTCTTCAGTAGCTGCGGCGACGGTCGATTCATCGTCAAGACGGGCCAACGCCCATTCGCTGAGGGTGTAGCCCATCTTGAGGGCGCGTTGCCGGAGGGAGACGTTGTGGGCCTTGGAGCCTGTGAAGTACTGGAGAGCTGCGCCGTAGGACTCTGAAGGAAGCAGGCGAACATCGACCTGGAGGCCGGTAGCGATATGAAAGCTGACCTTGTTCTCGCCCTTGGCAATGATGTCGTGAATGCCGGGATAGGCCGCAACGTATTCGACCGCGGCTTCGGTCTTTTGAGCAGCGCAAGCAGGGCCGGTGACGAGAAGGTCGAGGTCGCCGGCGGTTTCGCGTCCGCGCCGTAAAGACCCGGCAGGCGTGACGCGGTCGATGCCGTTGAAAGCGAGCAAGTAGGCGGTGAGGCGTTCGGCGGCGTCCTCAGCTTCGTCAATGCGGAAGCGCCCTGAGGACCGGCGATAGTCCTCAATGCCCTTGCGAATCTTTTCGATCTGCTTGTCTCCCATGCGGGGCAGGCCCTTGAGTCGGCCGCCGTCAATAGCTTCGGCGAGCTGATCGATGCTGCCGATGCGTCCGGCATCCCACAGCAAGGCCACGGTTTTGGGCCCCATGCCGGGGAGTTTGAGCAGTTCAAGCAGTCCTGCTCCGTACTTGGCGAGGAGTTCGTCACGAAGAGGCAGTGACCCGCTGGAGACAATGGCCTGGATATTGGCGGCCATGCTTTTGCCAATGCCCTGGATGGCGAGGAGTTGGGCCGTATCGGATGAGGCAGCAACCAGGTTCACCGTGGTTTGTCCGATTGCGTCGGCGGCGTTGCGGTAGCTGCGGACACGAAAGCTGTCGGCGCCACTGATCTCCATGAGATCGGCGGTCTCGCTGAGCAGGCGGGCCATGGTGACATTGTCCATGGGAGCGGTCTCCAGAAGAACGAGTGGGGTCAGGGCAGGAATTCCGCCGGCGTCGCGTTCAATCCAACCATGTCAAGTGTCCATCGGCCGCCGATCAGGTGTCCAGCGTTGCAATTACGTTCGATTACAGTTCTTTGCTCGTGTGTGCGCTACAATCTTGGTTCTCAAGGTTATGACACCTCGCTACCTCGATTAAGGAGAGGGTGATGGCCGAAGTATTTCCCGGCACCAAGCCGTCCGTGAGTCCTCCCGAAGACCGCTTGGATTCGTGGAAAGAGATCGCGGCCTATCTCAACCGGGATGTTACGACAGTCCAACGCTGGGAGAAGCGGGAAGGGATGCCCGTTCACCGGCACCTTCATGAAAGGATCGGCTCTGTCTCCGCTTCTCGCGCGGAACTGGATGCATGGGCACGAGGCCGGAACCTTCAGGCAGGGAAGGAAGATGAGAAC
>NZ_JBARMD010000152.1:0-3523 GCF_049802275.1 Occallatibacter sp.
ATGTGTGGGGTAATGCTGCGCCGGGACAGCCCGTAGCCGTCTCCTTCCGCGACGAATCGCGTGGCACTGAAGCCGATCAGCTGGGTCACTGGAGCGTCTATCTGAAACCTGGTTCGGCGGGCGGCCCTTTTCAACTGACCGTGAAGGGCGTTTCTGCGACCGCCGCAAGTACGGCCCCGCAGCAGCCAATCACCCTCGACGACATCATGGTTGGCGATGTCTGGGTGGCTTCCGGCCAGTCCAATATGGAATTTCCCCTGAGCCGGGCGAACACGGCCGCGCAGGATCTGCCCACTGCCGCAAATCCGCAGATCCGTCTGCTTATGATTCGCAAGCGGTCTTCTGAATACGCAATGCCTGACGCCGACACCGATGGCTGGACTCTTTCAACTCCGGAGACCGCGAAAGACTTCTCCGCCGTCGCCTGGTACTTTGCCCGGGACATCGCTTCGCGCGAGCACGTGACGGTGGGCGTTATCGACGCGACATGGGGCGGCACTGTAGGCGAAGCCTGGGTACGCCTCACGGCCCTTGGTGAAGACGCCTCCCTCGCGCCGATCTTTGTCGCGCGAGGAAAAATGACCGACACCGCCGCCGATGCTGTCGCCGAGGAAAAAGACGAACAACTCCAGCGCGACGAAGCCAAAGCCGCCGGCAAGCCGATCCCGCAGTTTCCCTGGCATCCGCCACTCAATAGCTGGGGACCCGGCTTGTTGTGGAACGGCATGATCGCGCCCCTAACGCCGTTGCCGATTCGTGGCGTCCTTTGGTACCAGGGCGAGAGCAATAGCGCGCTGGCGCGTGTTCACTCCTATGACCGCATTATGCGTACCCTCATCGAAGACTGGCGCCGCCAATGGGCAGTGGGCGATTTTCCATTTCTTTACGTGCAGATTTCCAACTTCACCTCGACTCCCGCGGAAGATTGGGCTGAGTTGCGCGAGCAACAGGTGCGCACCCTGGCAATGCGCAACACGGCGATGGCGGTCACCATCGATATCGGGAATCCCACCGACGTGCACCCGACAGACAAGCTCGATGTCGGCCTGCGTCTTGCCCGTGCCGCGCGCGCCTTGACCTACGGTGAATCGGTCGAGTACTCCGGTCCCATGTTTCGACAGGCCACCCCTGAAGGTGGCTCGATTCGCGTGTATCTCGATCATGCGCAGGGACTGATGGCCAAAGGCGGTGCAGTTACCGGCGTTGAGGTCGCGGGCAAGGATGGAAACTACTCCACAGCGACGGCAACCATTGATGGCGCGACGATTTTAGCCTCAAGCCCAAACGTGTCCAATCCCGTTCGAGTGCGTTACGGGTGGGCCAACAGCCCGCAGTGCAACCTCTTCAACGGCGAAGGGCTGCCTGCCTCGCCCTTCACGTCAGAGAAGTAGGCGCCAAGAATCGGCCAGACGCAGCCAGATCGATGAACCTGGAACCGCTAGCCGACGATTGGAGGCGCCTGGATCAGCGAGAACATTCCGCCGAAGACCTGCTTCAGCTCTCCGATTGTCATCGCGCCCTTGTGGCCAGGCGCGCATTGCAACTCGCCCACCGTCGCGTCCTCCTCAAACTCGAGAACGTCGCCGTAGAAGTTGACGCTGGCGTTATTCTGCCGGGTTCCGGTAATAATGATTTTCCGGCCGGGGACCAGGCGCCGCACCACGGGACTCTCAACCGCTGAAAGACGGCAGCTCGGGGCCTTCTTGTCGATCTGCTCCCAAGTGGTAACTGCGCCACCCTGGAAATAGATCGTCCCCTGATTGGCAGGCAGAACAACGTCGACATTCACCGCGACCGTCGATCCGGCGCCAATGGTGGCAATCGGAGCGCTATCGGGCAAGTCCGCGCTCTGGCCTCCCAAACGCAGTGAGGAACCAAACACAAGAGCGGCAAGGACAGCCAGTACGGACAGGTGGCGAAATAAACGCATCACCGGTAACCCCTTTCGTCGCATAACAGGGAACGATTTGGAGTGAATTTTAGCACTCTCGATCCTCCGGAAACACAAAAATCCATCTTCCAGCCGCCCGCCCTACGTTACTATCTGGATCTCGCAGCGGAAGACAAAAAGACGAGCATGCGACGTCCCAAGACTCGAATTCCGAACCGGATAAAGATCCCCAACAGCTCCTGCAAGCTCTTAGCTTCCAGCGCTCTCATCCGCAATTGAACAAACCCTGACGCCCCATGCTTTAGTACACTCTTCCCAAGCCTATGCGGACTCGTGCTTTGCTTGCCTCCCTGGTGGTCGCAGTTCCGGCCATGTTGTGCGCACAAACTTCAGCCAAGACCTCCCCTAAGATGACGACGAAACTTACCCCCGAACAAGTCGAACACTCCGCTATCGTGATCGACACCCACGCCGACACGCCGCAGCGTTTTGTCGACGAGAACTATGATCTCGGCGATCCGCTCAATGGTGGCAACTGGAATCTTGAATCGGCAGAGAAGGGAAACCTCGGCGCGGAGTTCTTTTCCATCTGGGTCGATCCCGGTCCCAACAAGGGCCAGTTCGCGCGCCGCACGCTCATCCTCATTGACGCGGTAAAGCAACAAGTCGCGAAGCACTCTGACAAGATGATGTTCGTCACGTCGCCCGAGGGCATCGAGTTAGCTCATCGCGAGCACAAGATTGCCGCGCTCATGGGGATCGAGGGCGGTCATTCGATCGAAGATTCGCTCGCGTTGCTGCGCCAGTACTATGCGCTCGGCGTCCGCTACATGACGCTGACCTGGTCGAACTCCACCAGTTGGGCCGATTCCTCCGGCGACATCAACGACACTTCGATTCCGCATACTAAGGAAGGCCTGAGCGAATTCGGGAAAGACGTTGTCTACGAGATGAACCGCCTCGGCATGATGGTCGACATCTCCCACGTCTCCGACCGTACCTTCTTTCGCACCCTCATCATCACACGCGCCCCAGTCATCGCTTCACACTCTGCGGCCCGCGCGCTGTGCGATGCTCCGCGCAACATGACTGACGATATGCTCCGCGCCGTTGCCAACTCCGGCGGTCCCGGCTCAAAGGGTGGCGTCGTTCAGGTGAATTTCTATTCGGCTTTCATTTCGCAGCAGTATCGCGACGCCCAGAAAGCACAACAGCCCGAAGTTGAAAAGGCTGTGCAGGCGCTTAAAGACAAGTACAAGGCGGAAGGCAAAGACGCCCCGTCCGACGCAATCGAGAAGCTTCAGCGCCAGTACGCCGACCGCATTCCGCGTCCGCCGCTGTCGGCTCTCGTAGATCACATTGATCACATCGCCAAGGTAGCCGGCGTGGACCACGTAGGCCTCGGCTCCGACTTCGATGGCGTGAACGGCCAGCTTCCCGAAGGCATCGACTCCCCCGCAGACATTCCCAAGATCACTGCGGCCTTGATGGAACGCGGCTACTCCGCCGAAGACTGCCGCAAAATCCTTGGCGGCAACTTACTTCGCGTCTTTAAGGAAGTGGAAGAAGTGAGCAAGCAACTGCAGGCGGAGAACCGGCCAAGAATTACGAACAAGCAGCCATTCGATAAAC
>NZ_JBARMD010000153.1:0-2491 GCF_049802275.1 Occallatibacter sp.
GTTCAAGGGCACGGTTTACGTGTTGAGCAAGGAAGAAGGCGGCCGTCATACACCGTTCTTCAAGGGCTATCGTCCGCAGTTCTACTTCCGCACGACAGACGTGACGGGAGTGGCGGAGTTGCCCGAAGGCACGGAGATGGTGATGCCGGGCGACAACGTGGAGCTGGTGATCGAACTGATTACACCGGTAGCCATGGAAAAGGGTCTGCGGTTTGCCATCCGCGAAGGCGGACGCACGGTAGGCGCAGGCGCGATCAGCGAAATCATTAAGTAGCAGGGATCGGGATTCAGAGTTCAGGGGTCAGCAAAAACTGATCCCTGACACCTGAAACCTGAACACTGGAAGGAAGCCAATGGTAGGTCAAAGGATTCGAATTCGGTTGAAGGCATACGACTATCGCGTGCTGGATACCTCGACCGGCGAGATTGTTGAAACGGCCAAGCGCACCGGAGCGACGGTGGCGGGTCCGATTCCGTTGCCGACGATCAAGAACAAGTACTGCGTGCTGCGTTCGCCGCACGTGGACAAGAAGTCGCGCGAGGCGTTCGAGATTCGCACGCACAAACGGCTGATCGACATTCTTGAACCGACGCAACAGACCGTGGACGCGCTGATGAAGCTCGATCTTCCGGCCGGCGTAGACGTCGAGATCAAGGCGTTCGAAAAGTAGGCACTTGCGGTGCGGCCATCCGCGCTTTGCGGCGCACAAGGCTTGCAGGCTAACGCGAAGCAGTAAAAAGGTCCGGAAGGACCCCGGCAGTGCAGAGTCAAGTGCTTTGCATGATGAGGCGAGGAAGATATGGCAGTCACAGGGATTCTGGGAAAAAAGATCGGCATGACGCAGGTTTTCGACGAGAAGGGCGATGTGCACCCGATTACGGTGCTGCAGGCTGGCCCTTGCGTGATCACGCAGTTGAAGACATTGGCCAAGGACGGCTATGACGCCGCCCAAATCGGCCTGGTGGAATTCATCAAGACCAAGAATGTGACCAAGCCGCAGGCTGGCCACTTCGCGAAGACTGAAGCGCCCCCGGTCAAGGTCATTAAGGAAGTCGATGTTGAAGCCTCTCCGGACGGCGAAGTTCAAACCAAGGCTGGCGACCGTGTGCTGGTTGATATCTTCCAGGATGCGAAATTTGTGGATGTGATCGGCACTTCGAAGGGCCGCGGATTTGCTGGCGTCGTTCGCCGGCACAAGTTTGGCGGCGGACCGAAGTCGCACGGACATATGTTCCAGGTGCAGGGTTCGATTGGTGCATCCAGCTTTCCGTCGCGCGTGTTCCCAGGGCAGAGAATGCCAGGTCACATGGGCGCAGCGCAGATCACAGTTCGCAATCTGCGTATTCGCGGCATCGATCTTGAAGAGAATTTGCTGATGGTTGAAGGCGCGGTTCCAGGATCGCGTGAAGGATACGTGCTGATTTCGAAGGCTAAGACTCCGCCGCGCGAGCGTCGTGGATTTGCCGGCTCGAGCACGGTCGATCCGTTGAAGGCTTCGAAGAAGGCAACCGCAAAGCGCAAGTAGGCACCTCTGGTGCGGGTGATTGCGCCTTGCGGCGCTTGAGATTGAGGGTCGGCTGGAAGATGTCGACGGAAGAGATTCAGAGCCGGATGCAAGTCCGGCGGAAGAAGAAGACAATGGCAAACGTAGATGTTGTAAATCTGAACGGCGAAAAGGTGGGCTCGCTCGAACTGGCCGATTCAGTTTATGGCCAGGTCAACGAGGCTCTGCTGTGGGAAGCGGTAAAGCACTATCGCGCTTCCATGCGTCAGGGCACGCACAAGACCAAGAGCCGCACTGAAGTCGCTGGTTCCGGCAAGAAGCTGTGGAAGCAGAAAGGCACCGGCCGCGCTCGTATCGGCTCTGTTCGCTCGCCCCTGTGGCGGCATGGTTACACCGTGCACGGACCTCAACCACGCAGCTATGACTATGCGTTTCCGCGCAAGAAGCTGCAAGGTGCGCTGCGTTCTGCGCTGGCATCGAAGCTGGCGGATGGCAAGCTCACTGTAGTTGACACGCTGGAAATCAAAGAGGGCAAGACCAAGCTCTATCGTCAGGCGCTGGACAAGCTCGACGTGACGCGTACGGCTCTGATTGTCGAAAACGGCAAGACGCTTTCGCAGGCATTGATGCTGGGTGCGCGCAATCTCAAGGGTGTCGAGCTGGTACTCAACAACGAAGTGCACCCCTACGATCTGCTTCGGTATGAGCGGGCGATTTTCTCCAAAGCTGCGATCGAGCAGTTGACAGAGTCTCTCGTGAAGAGCGTTTCGAAGCGCAATGCTGCGCAGACGGAGGCCGCATAATGCCGAGTCTTTATACAGTAATTCGCCGGCCCCTGATTACGGAAAAGGGTCTGAGCGTAAAGGAAACCGAGGGCACGTTGGTGTTTGACGTTGCTCCGGATGCTTCGAAGATCGAAGTGAAGCAGGCGGTCGAGGCTCTCTTCAAGGTGAAGGTGGCCGCGGTGAGGACTGCGAATGTGGTGG
>NZ_JBARMD010000154.1:0-3124 GCF_049802275.1 Occallatibacter sp.
CCTTGAGTGCAGCAAGGGACGGCAGAGCGCTCTACTACACACAGGGCGACGAGCAAACCATCATCAAGATGATCGAGCTCCCCGCAATAGATGGCAATTGACTTCACTCCGAGCTGATGCGCATTGATCTTTTACGGTGCGTAGTTGGGCAGGGTGTGATCAGCATGAGGAAATCTCGCACTGACGGTTCATTGTGGGAATCGCATAAGAATTTGAGCACCATGCGCCTTCTCTCGTTGTGCCAGGATTACCGCCGATGGGGTGATAAGCAGGTCATGGTTGGAGGGATGACGGAAGAACAACCGCAGATGTTTCGACTCCGCTTCGCTGCGCTCAACATGACAAGCGCTTTTATGATTGTTGGCCAACGACCGCCTGCGCGGAAATTTTGGAATTGTTGGCTTTCCCACCCAAGCGGAGCTTGAATCCGCCCACCCTTGTATCGTGCGGATCTATGAGTTTCAGGGCAGATCCTTCCTCTGCGCGTCAGGATGACAGCGCGTGGGTAGTGCGATTCTAGCCAATCACCGCTAGGCTTCCGCGCCGTGGCATTTTTTGTATTTCTTGCCTGAGCCGCAGGGGCAGGGATCGTTGCGGCCTACTTTTTCGCCGGTGCGGCGTTGTGAGGGTTCGCTGCCGTTTCCGGCTCCGGCCCGGGTGGCGGCTTCGAGTTCGCGCTGCTTCTTGCGGGCGAATTCCTTCTCCAACTGGTCGATGGTGGTGGATGGAGCGCGCGTGGGGATTGCGATCTCACGCGGCGAGGCATCGAGCATCCTGGGCAGCCCATCTCCGTTCAGAGCCAACTGTTCAGCACTGGCCACGGGCGGCGCGGGCGGAACTGCTCTGCGCGGTTCCGGTGCGGCGTTGATCGGGCGACCATCGGGGCCGAGGATCTGCATGCGGAACAGGAAGCGGACGGTGTCTTCCTGGAACTTGGCCATCATGGCTTCGAACATGTCGAAAGATTCGCGCTTGTAAGCTACGAGCGGATCCTGCTGCGCATAGCCGCGCAGGCCAATGCCTTCCTTCAGATGATCCATGGCGAGCAGGTGGTCTTTCCAGAGGCCGTCGATCACACTGAGCATGACCATGCGCTCGTGATAACGCATCTGGGGCGCGCTGAGGATTTTTTCCTTGGTTTCGTATTCTTCCTTCAGCTTTTCAAAGGTGGTTTCGCCGAGGTCGTGGCGGTTTGCCGCGTTGATGCCCATGGTGCCGAGGACAATGCCGAACTGGCCCATCAGCTTTTCATCGAGGCCCTTGAGGTTCCACTGGTCCGGATGCTTGTCTTCGGGTATGAACTCGTCGAGGAGGTTGCTGAGGATTCCGCCGACGTAGTCTTCGAGAATAAGTTCGCGCTGTTCGACGCCTTCGAGAAGTTGGCGGCGCAGTCCGTAGACCGCTTCGCGCTGCTTGTTCATCACGTCGTCGTACTCGAGCAGGTGTTTGCGCGATTCGAAGTTCTGCGATTCAACGGCCTTTTGCGCGGCCTCGATGCGATTCGAAATCATCTTCGACTCGATAGGCACGCCCTCTTCCATGCCCAGTTTTTCAAGCAGCGTGCTGACCCACTGCTTGGCGAAGATGCGCATGAGGTCGTCTTCGAGCGAGAGATAGAAGCGCGAGGCGCCGGGATCGCCCTGGCGGCCGGCGCGGCCACGAAGCTGGTTGTCGATGCGTCGTGACTCGTGGCGCTCGGTGCCGAGGATAAAGAGTCCACCCTTGGCAATGACTTCTTCGTGCTCCTTCTGCGCGGCTTCGTTATGGACGGAGAAGGTGGCGTTCCAGTCGGGTTCGGCGACTTCAAATTCCTGTCCCTGGTAGTAGAAGCGCTGGAAGCCGGCGGGCGCCATGGGATTGATGGCGCCTTCAGCAACGCTTAGCGCGCGGGCGCGGCCCTGCTTCACCATTTCCTGGCGGGCCATGAACTCAGGATTGCCGCCGAGCAGAATGTCGGTACCGCGGCCGGCCATGTTGGTCGCGATGGTGACCATGCCAAGGCGGCCTGCCTGTGCGACGTATTCAGCTTCGCGCTCATGCTGCTTGGCGTTGAGCACCACGTGGCGGATGCCCTTGCGCTGGAGGATTGCGGAGAGGCGCTCAGATTTTTCAATCGATACCGTGCCGACCAGCACAGGCTGCTGGCTCTCATGCAGGATGCCGATATCATCCGCCGCGGCTTTGAATTTTTCCTTCTCAGTGCGATAGACGACGTCTGCATTCTCTTTTCGGAGCAGCGGCTTGTTGGTGGGGATGACGACGATTTCGAGCTTGTAGATTTTCTCGAATTCGGCGGCTTCGGTTTCGGCTGTGCCGGTCATGCCGCTGAGCTTTTTGTAGAGGCGGAAGTAGTTCTGGAAGGTGATGGTGGCAAGGGTCTGGTCTTCCTTGCGAATGTTGACGCCTTCCTTGGCCTCGACGGACTGGTGCAGGCCATCACTCCAGCGGCGGCCGGGCATCAGGCGGCCGGTGAAGGTGTCGACGATGATGACTTCGCCGTCTTTCACCACGTAGTCCACGTCGCGCTTGTAGAGCGAGTGGGCCTTGATGGCGGTTTCGACGTAGTGCTTGAGTTCCCAGTTATCGGCGCTGGCAATGTTGTCGATGCCGAGGGCCTTCTCGATGGTGACCCAGCCCTCATCCGTCACACCGATCGTCCGATGCTTTTCGTCGACCACATAGTCGCCAGTGAAGGTCTTGCCTTCGAGGCTGTCGATCTCTTCGCCCAGTTCGAGCAACGGAATGATCTTTTTGACGCGCGCGTATTTGTCGGTGGTCTGGTCGGTGGGGCCGGAGATTATGAGCGGGGTGCGGGCTTCGTCGATGAGGATGGAGTCAACTTCGTCGACGATGGCGTAGTAGTGGCCGCGCTGCACGCAATCCTTGATTTCGAATTTCATGTTGTCGCGCAGGTAGTCGAAGCCGAACTCGTTGTTGGTGCCGTAAGTGATGTCGGCTGCGTAGGCCTGGCGGCGCTCATCGTCAGAGAGGTCGTGGACGATGACGCCGACGGTGAGGCCGAGGAACTCGTAGATCTTGCCCATCCACTCGGCGTCGCGCTTGGCCAGGTAGTCGTTGACTGTGACCACGTGGACGCCGTGGCCGGCGAGCGCGTTGAGATAGC
>NZ_JBARMD010000155.1:0-30208 GCF_049802275.1 Occallatibacter sp.
ATGAACTTGAAAATGGCGACAAGTGGGTCGATACCCCTTCAGGCAACCACGAAGAACAGGTCATCAAGGATCTGTTGAAGAAGGTTTACGCAGAAGACAAGCAGCACTGGCACAAGGTTGTGAAGGAGTGGCGCGGCGTTTCAGAAGAGACGACCACGGGCGTTCACCGGCTCTATCAGATGCTGGAAAAAGGCACGCTGCTGGTTCCGGCAATCAATGTGAACGACTCCGTTACCAAGTCGAAGTTCGACAATCTCTATGGCTGCCGCGAGTCACTGGCCGACGGCATCAAGCGCGCAACCGACGTGATGGTGGCGGGCAAGGTCGCGGTGGTTTGCGGATACGGCGATGTGGGCAAGGGCTGTTCGCACTCTCTCCGCGGCATGGGCGCACGCGTGATTGTGACCGAGGTCGATCCGATCAATGCGCTGCAGGCTGCGATGGAAGGATTCGAAGTCACCACGATTGAAGACACCCTGGGACGCGGCGACATCTACGTCACCTGCACGGGCAACGTGGACATCATCACCCTCGATCACATGAAGAAGATGAAGGACCAGGCCATTGTCTGCAACATCGGTCACTTCGACAACGAGATCCAGGTAGACTTGCTCAACGCGGAAAAGGGCGTGGAGAAGCTGAACATCAAGCCGCAGGTGGACAAGTATCACTTCCCCGACGGACACGAGATCTTCATGCTGGCCGAAGGCCGCCTGGTGAACCTGGGTTGTGCGACGGGCCATCCGAGCTTCGTAATGTCAAACAGCTTTGCCAACCAGACTCTGGCGCAGCTCGACCTGTGGAAGAACAAGGACACCTACAAGGTCAACGTCTACACGCTGCCCAAGAAGCTGGACGAGGAAGTAGCGCGGCTGCATCTGGAAAAGATCGGTGTCAAGCTGACGACGCTCTCGAAGAAGCAGGCCGACTACATCGGCGTTCCAGTGGAAGGCCCTTACAAGCCGGAATTCTACCGTTACTAAATTCGAATCAGACTGAGAGGGTCGCTCACACGGCCCTCCTCAGTTTCCAAAACGGGTTCCGAACGTATGGATCTGCAGCCAAGTTTTTCATTCGAGTTGTTCCCACCGCGCACACCAGAGGGCGTGGCTAAGCTTCCGGCTGCACTTACTCAACTTGCTTCACTGGGCCCCAACTATTTTTCCATCACGCACGGCGCTGGCGGTTCCGACCAGGACGGCACGTACGACACGCTGGTCACGGTGGTCGAACACACCGGCGTAGAGGTTGCGCCGCACCTCACCTGCGTGGGTTCAACGCGCGTGAACGTTGCCCGATCGCTCCATCGTTACCAGCAAGCAGGTGTGAAGCGCATTGTCGCTTTGCGTGGAGACTTGCCACGCTCTTCCGCGAATTCCTCGGCCCCCGGTGACTTCCACTATGCCAATGAGCTGGTCAGTTTCATCCGCGAGACTTGTGGAGACGCCTTCAAAATCGAAGTAGCCGCCTATCCTGAAACTCACCCGGAGGCATCCTGTCCCGGAGCAGACTTCGAGAACTTTCGCCGCAAGGTGGATGCGGGCGCCGATGGGGCGCTGACACAGCTTTTCTACAACGCCGATGCATACTTCGACTTCATCGAGCGGTGTGAAAGGGCAGGCATCAATATTCCCATTGTGCCGGGAATTATGCCCATCACCAGCTACGAAAGGACTCTGCGCTTCTGCACTTCCTGCGGCGCCGATTTGCCCCGCTGGGTGCGCCTTCGCCTGGAACAGTTGCAGAATGACAAGCCCGCTTTGCTCGACTTCGGCCTGAATGTGGTCACCCGCTTGTGCGAAGCTCTGCTGCGCAACGGTGCACCCGGACTGCACTTCTATACCATCAATCGAGCCGAACCAACACTGCGCCTATGGGAGAGCCTGGCCCTGGCAGTCCCTGCGTGAGCGATTGAGCATCGACTGAGATGTCGTAGGATTGCCGCATGAAGACGCGCGCACGCGAGATCATCACCTTCCTGATTCTTGTCTTCCTGTTCAGTTCCCTTCCGTATTTCCTGATGATCCATGCGCATCACATCGGTGCGGGCAATGGACTCGTGGTTCGGCTGGTAATGTGGTGCCCCGCGGCGGCGGCCCTTGCCACCTGTGCGCTATTCCGTATCGATGTGCGCACGCTGGGCTGGGGTTGGCGACCGGTGCGTTTTGAGGCACTCGGCTACTTCCTGCCCCTGCTCTACGCCATTCCGGTTTACGTCGTCGTTTGGGTCGCAATTCCGGCATCATTCGCGCTTGCGGCCTTTGAAAAGGCGGCAGCCGCGTCGCTCAACATGCCTTCATCGCCGCATTTCGCAACATTCGGATTGATGATTCCAATGCTGGCGACGCTCGGCGTGATCGGCAGCGTAGCCAATGCTCTCGGCGAAGAGATCGGCTGGCGCGGATTTCTGTTGCCGCGACTCACAGGACAATTCGGATTCACGTTCGGCTGCGTGATAAGCGGACTGATCTGGGCCACGTGGCATTATCCGGGCCTGCTCTGGTCCGACTACAACGCGGGCACCAAGCCTGTGTATGCGCTAACCTGTTTCACACTCATGGTCACTGCCAACGCATTCATCATGGGCTGGCTGCGTTTGAAGTCGGGCAGCCTGTGGCCATGCGCGCTACTGCATGCCAGCCACAACCTGTTTATTCAGGCCATCCTCGACGGGATCACCGCACCGGCCGGGCGTTCGCTCTATTACACAACGGAGTTTGGCTGCGGGCTTGTGCTCGCGATCGGCGCCGTTGCGGGCTACTTCTGGAGCCGCCGCGGCGAACTGCCGCCTTCGGTTTCCAACGGTCATGCGGTCGCTGTCACCTAGATTACCGTCCTTTTCCCCGACTGGATCGCGAGTAGGTTGCCAGCCGTCGGCGCGGTCTCTTCTTTATGCGTTCCTGATTTGGAATTCACCGCTTCTGCCTTACTATGGCTGTACTCCGCAGGTCCTTTGCTTGCGAATCGACATTATTTTGCCATCCTCACAACTGCTAATCAATGACACAGCGGCGACACCGACGCTACCGGTTGGGAACGTCGGCAATGAAGGCGCGGAGATAGGAGTTGCATGCCGCTCGAATGGTTGGATCACTTCGGCTCGATTGCCAGCATCCTCGGATTGCTGATTGGGATTCCGACCATTGTGGCCGCGTTCTACCAGGCCAGTAAGGCGCGGCAGGAGGCTCGCCAGGTGCGCGAAGGAACGATGCACAGCCGCGATTGTCTTGAATTCATCGTGAGAGATGGAACAACGGTCAACATCGTGCCGCTGGAGACTCTGAACTGGTTGCCACGCGAAGGGGACCTCCTGCTTCTCCCTGGAGACGGCGTAAACGGCGAAAGCGAATGGCTGCCGGCAGCCTACCTGGTCGAGTCGATTGAGCATTTTTATGCTCCCGCGGCGCACAAGAGGCGGCGCCCGCAAGAGGCGCGGCTCACAAAGGTAGTGTGCATGGTCACCACACTGAACCCGACGTTTGCCAATGTAGACCTGACCGACGACGCACTCAAAGAGAACTCAGAAGAGGTAGCGTGAGCAGGCTGAGCTCGCCTACTGGCGATTTCTGCTGCGCAGGCGCTGGTAGAGGCGCCACGTTGCGCTGTGCATGAGACGAGACTGCTCCGCTTTCAATGCGGCATAGGAGCCCTTGACGTAGATGTCGAACTCAGGTGGCCAGCCGATCGTTGATCTGCGCTCCACGTGATCGCCGTTGGCCCACTTCGCCAACACCGCCTTGTACCCCACCACGTGGGTAACGAAGTCGAGAAGGCATTGCGGCATTCGCTCTTCAATAATGAGGTGGGCGTTCTCGATGATCACTTTCTCGCGAATATCATTCAGGGGCGTGAAGATCGTGGTCATCCACAGAATCCATTCCGCCATCTCCGAGTCGAGAATGGGATCGCTCTTTTCCTTGCCCTGGCGCTTGAGCAAAGAGCGATAGGCGATGTTCCCCGCTTCAGAGGCGACGTAGAGCGGCCCGTAGAACTCGTTGATGCGCTTGTTGACAAGGTCCAGCTTGTCGCGGCGTCGGGCAAGCATGTGGGCACTTAGAGATGTAATGAAATAGCCGCTGAGCGCGAGGATGACCGTAAGAATAGCCGCATTCTGCAATACCGTGGGAACCGACAATAAATCCATTGGAAGCTCTCACCTCGGCGAAAAGTATACGCGGCCTTTTGGCCGGCGTCCTGTGATCGTCGACAGATGCGATGGGAGATTCCGTTTTGGGATTTGCCGTGCCGGTCTACTGGGTGTGCTTCACCGGGACGAATTTGGCTTTTGCAGGAACCAGGGTGATCTCGAATATCTTCGGCCAGAGCTTTCCGGTGACAAAGAGCCTGTCGTGTCCACCATCGTACGCGATGCCATTGAGCACGGCTTCATCGTCGGTGAGTTGGCTGCGCGGCATCAGGCCTTTCAGATCGATCCAGCCGACGACACGGCCCGTTGCTGGCGAGATGCGGGCGATGCGATCGGCGTGCCAGATGTTGGCGTAGATTTCGCCGTGGATGTATTCGAGTTCGTTGAGTTCCTTGACTGGCTTGCCGTTGTCTTCCACGGTGATGCGGCGGGTTTCGTGGAAGGTTTCGGGATCGAAGAAGCGCAGGGTCGCGGTGCCGTCGCTGAGGATGAGCGATTTTGCGTCGTGAGTAAGGCCCCAGCCTTCTCCGTTGTACGAGAAGGTGCGCAATAGTCGGAACGTGGAGCGGTCATAGACGAACGCGATGTGCGATTGCCAGGTTAGTTGCACCAGAGTGTTCTTCCAGTCCGTCAGGCCCTCGGCGAAGTATTTGTCTGACACGAGCTGCATCCGGAGGATGCGGCCGGTTTCAAGATCTTCTTCGCGCAAGGAGGAGCGGCCTTCCTTGCCGGTGCTTTCGTAAAGATGTCCGTCGGCGTAGAAGAGCCCCTGCGTGAACGCCTGCTGGTCGTGCGGGTAGGTGTGGACTATGCGGTAGGTTTGGGATGTTTGGGCCGACGAATTCGAAACGGGCGAAAAAACGAGCACAAACAGGACAACAGCCCAGCAAGATTGGAGACGCGCTCCAAGTTCCTGGAATTTCATTGGCCACCGTGAAGAGGCCCGAATATGCGTGCCGACATCACGGACATCATCAGCACGCCAGCGCCGAACGCGAGCGCGTGTTGGACCTTGTACAGGTCAAAGCTGCCGACGCGGAAGATGAGCAGCCACGCAAGCAGGAGATTGAAGAAACCCCAGATCACGTTGACCGTAGAGGACGACAGACCTTTGCCGGGCGGCTTGGCAAAGGGAGTTTGGAACGGTCGGCCGGAGACTCCGTTGACAAGGTGCGGAATTGCGTTGGTGATGAATGCCCCACCGAAGAAGTATGCCGGATAGACGTACCAGTGCATGATCGCTCGCTCTCGGCCGCTGAAAGGTACCCTTTATTTTAGCTTGCGCCAAGGTAAACAAAGCGCGCGAAGACTCGATTCAACCATTCCTCCAATTCCAGGTGTCAAGCCCCCTGGGTCCTTCAAACTCGCGTATTCACTTCCAGCCATTCGACTTCCAGCCTGCCGCAACTTTGCAGGTAATTTCCTCTCTCAGGCGCACAATCGAATAGATCGGAGTTCTCATGGCGACGCACATCCCTAAACGTTTCGGAGATGGAAAGTGTATGCCTCATTCAGCGAGCCGCATGCGGCATTTGCCGCCGAGCCCATCCGCCAACAACAGAAAATGTCACACCCCCCTCCCCCCTCCCCCTGTGAAACTGTGAAGGCCACGAATGCTGGCGGATAAACCTAATGGCATCATTGGGTCTCTCGCTGAAATTCCACAGTTTCACAGATCTTGTGAAGCTGTGCTCCGCGAATACAAGGCCGGTTGTCTCTGTGGAACTCCTCTATCGCTGACGAGAATGCGTAGCGCGGCCGCACTCGCGCGCTTTCCCTCTAACTCGCGCCCAGATAGACGAAGCGCAGTGCGAAGAGCACCGCGAGAATATAGAGAAGCCAGTCCTGCTTGCGCCAGTTGCCGGTAGCGAGATGCAAAACAGCCCACGCGATGATGCCGAATCCGAGGCCGTTGGCGATGGAGTAGGTAAGCGGAATCAAAATCAACGTGAGAAACGCGGGGACGGCGACGAGCGGCTCGTGCCAGCGAATCTCGGTGATGGTGGCCAGCATCATTGACCCCACAAGAATCAGTGCGGGTGCCGTTGCAGCGGCGGGAACGACGCCGACGAAGGGCGCCGCGCCGACAGCGAGGAGGAAGAGCAGGCCGGTGACGATGGCGGTAACACCGGAGCGGCCTCCGGCTGCGACTCCCGCGGTGGACTCGACGTAGCTGGTAACAGTGGACGTTCCGGTCAGCGAGCCAAAAACTGTGGCCGTGGCGTCGGCGAACAGAATGCGGTTGAGGCGCGGAATGGAGTGATCGGCTGCGATGAGGCCGGCGCGCTTGGTGACGGCAACCAGGGTACCGAGGTTGTCAAAGAGGTCGACGAAGAAGAAGACGAAGATGATTTCAAGCAACCCTTTGGAGAGTGCGCCGCGAATATCGAGCTTGAGGAATGTGGCGCCGAGCGCTTGAATGCCGCCGCCCTGATTTGTCCAGTGAACAAGGCCCAGTCCCCACGCGATTCCTGTGGTAACTAGAACGCCAATCAGGATGGAGCCGCGAACTTTTTTAATTTCGAGCGCTACCATGAGGGCCAGTCCGAAGAGCGCCAGCGCCGTGGTGGGGTTGCGAATATTTCCCAGGCCAACGAAGGTGGCAGGGTCGCTGACCACCAGGCCTGCGTTGCGGAAGCCGATGAAGGCAATGAAGAGGCCAATACCGCTCGCTACCGCGGCGTAGAGTTCATGCGGGATCGATCGCAGGATCATCTGGCGGATTCCGGCGGCGGTGAGCGCGAGAAAAATAATGCCGGAAAGAAATACCGCACCGAGCGCCGTTTGCCACGGGATATGCATCTTCAGGCAGACGGTGTAGGTGAAATATGCGTTGAGGCCCATGCCGGGCGCGAGTGCGATGGGATAGCGGGCGACAACTCCCATCATGATTGACCCGAACGCCGCTGAGAGGCAGGTGGCCGCGGTAACAGCAGGCAGAGGCACGCCCGCCGCCGCGAGGATTGCTGGATTGACGAGTACGATGTAGGCCATCGTGAGAAACGTCGTTACGCCAGCCAGGATCTCGGTGCGCCAGTTGGTGCCCAGATGCTTGAATTCAAAATAGCGTTCTAAGAATGCGAGCATTTGCAATGTTCTTAGAAGAGCACACGCGCGACGCATCGCAAAGTGATTTATGCGCCAGAAAATAAGGATGCTCTAAAGAAATTCAGGCGGCGAGCTTGCGCGATTTGCGCGTGCGCAGAATCCAATCCATCGATCCGCCCTGGATCACGATGGAGAAGACGACAACGAGGTAGGTTGCGCCGAGGATCCATGAGCGACCGAAGCTTGCGGGCACCGAGAGGGCGAGAGCGATCGATAAACCGCCTCGCAGTCCACCCCAGGTGAGGACGAAGAGCGAACTGCGGTAGTCCGGCTGGCAGATGCGCGCTACAAACAGCAACAACGCCACGGCGCCGAAGCGCACGAGGTTAACCGAGACAATAGCGCTGAGTCCCGCGCCAACTGCGGTCCTGTCTACGTTGATGGCCATCGCTTCGAGACCAAGCAGGACAAAGAGTACGCAGTTCTGGATTTCATCGATCACTTCCCAGAATCGATTCACCTGCTCATGGTTGATGCGATTGTCGGGCACCAGGCGATTAAAGTGGCGGAGCGCTATTCCGGCAACGACGGCTTCAAGTGGCGCGGAGAGATGCAGCTCATCCGCTAGAACGTATCCGCCCAATGCAAGAGATAGGGTGAACAGGATGTCGATCCGGTAGGAGTCGACCAGGCGCATGAAATGCGACGTAATGAATGCTGCAACGATTCCAACAAGTACCGCCCCCCCAGCCTCGGCAACCAGCAGACCTGCGACGTGCCACGGCGTTGTCGCATTGCCGCGTGCGATGGCCAGCATGGTGATAAAAAGCACGGCGCCGATTCCGTCGTTGAAGAGCGATTCGCCTGCCAACTGGGCCTGTAAGCGCCGTGGAACGCCGGTGCGGCGCAGCATTTCAAGCACCGCAATGGGATCAGTGGGACAAATGAGCGCGCCAAAGATGAAACACTCCATCCACGGCAATCGGCCAGCGCTCAGCAAATGCATGAACGCAGCAACCAGGAGGAAGCAGATCGTTGTACCTGCGATGGAGAGAAGAGAGACCGTAAGCTTTTCTTTGGCGAGTTGTTCAAGATCGAGCAGGAACGCGCCGGCGAACAGCAACAAAGGCAACATGCCGTGCAGGATCAGGGTCTCAAAGTTGATGTGCAGCATCAGGTCGGCTGCCCGCTGATGAATCGCGGGAACGCGCGTGGAGGCCAACATGAGTACGGATGAGATCACCACAGTGAGCAGCATGGTCCCGATCGTGACTGGGAGCCGGAGCCAGCGCGAGCTCACGAGACCAAACACGGCCGCCGTCGCAAACAACAGGCTCAATATTGCCAGGGTGCTCATGCGTGCGCTGCTTGCCTTTTCTTTTGAAGTTTCGCTTCGAGTCCTATCGTACAGAAAAGATCAGCGGAACGTGAGAATTCGCCCCGCGAACGAGATGCGCAGAGTCGCGGTCGCAGCGGTGCGAAAACAAACCGTCTTCTCGCGCTAAAGCAGCTTTGCAGCGTCTTTCGCGAAATAGGTAACGATGAAGTCGGCGCCGGCGCGACGGATGCCGATCAGAGATTCAAGCATGGTGCGATCGCGCTCGAGCCAGCCTTTTTCAAAAGCTGCGTGCATCATGGAGTACTCGCCGGAGACCTGGTAGGCGCCGATGGGAACGTCGAAGTTTTCGCGCGCGGCATGCACTACGTCGAGGTAAGGCATTGCCGGCTTCATCAGGATCATGTCCGCGCCTTCTTCGAGGTCGAGGTCGATTTCGCGCATGGCTTCGCGCAGGTTGGCACCGTCCATCTGATAGCTGCGGCGATCGCCAAACTGCGGCGCGGAGTCGGCTGCTTCGCGGAACGGGCCGTAGAACGCGGAGGCGAACTTTGAGGCGTAGCTGAGGATCGGAGTGTTGGCGTTGCCGTCTGCATCGAGAGCTTCGCGAATGGCGGCGACGCGGCCATCCATCATGTCACTGGGCGCAACGATATCGGCGCCGGCACGTGCGAGGCTTGCACCGGTGCGGGCGAGCAATTCAAGCGAGGGATCGTTGTCGACGTCGTAGCCGCCGTCTTTGGTTTGAACGACCACGCCGCAGTGGCCGTGGCTGGTGTACTCGCAGAGGCAAACGTCGGCAATGAGAACGAGCTTCTTCGATGCAGCATTTTTCTTGATCGCGCGAAGGCCTTGCTGAACGATGCCGTTGTCGTCCCAGGCGCCGCTCGCCTTTTCGTCTTTGCTGTCGGGAAGGCCGAAGAGCAGGAGACCGCCGATGCCAAGGGTTGCGGCCTCTTCGGCGTCGCGTACGGCCTCATCCACAGAGAGGTTGAAAACGCCGGGCATCGAACTGACCGGGTTGCGCACGCCCTCGCCGGGGCAGATGAACAGAGGGTAAATCAGGTCGCCGGGGTTCAGCGTGGTTTCGCGAACCAACGCACGAAGCGACTCAGTGCGACGCAGGCGGCGCAGGCGCATTTCAGGAAAAGGCATGTATAAATTGTAAGCCAGCGTGGATTGCTACCGAAGTGACGAATCACCTTGACGGAGCGCCGCGATTTGAAAATACCGCTTCGCGCGTGCCACATCCCTGAAAATTTGTGCCTTCAGGGCCTCGGTTGAAGGCCACTGCATCTCGCCCCGCAGGCGGAGCAAGAATTCAAGGTTGAGCGGCGTTTCGTCGGTAAGATCGATCGGCTCAAAGTTGAGGATGTGCGTCTCCACGCCGAACCCAACGCCCTCAAATGTCGGCCGATTGCCTACATTGGTCACGGCTTCAAAGCATCTGTCGCCGACTGTGATGCGAGTGACATATACGCCGAAGCCGGGCAGCAACCCTTCATACGGCGCCAGGTTCACGGTAGGCACCAACAGCTTCGTCCCCACGCCGCGACCCTTTGCTGGATGAGAATGCACGCCGAAGACACGCCCCAGCATCCAGCGCGCGCGGCGCATGTCTCCGGCGGCGATCAGGCTGCGAACCGCCGAGCTCGACACTTCCAGCCCGTGGACGCGCACCGCGGGATGCACCTGCACGTTAAATCCAAACTCCTCGCCAAATGCGCGCAGTTCGTTCACGCCTGCCTTCGCACCGTGTCCGAAACGGAAGTTGCTGCCTTCGTGAATGCCACGGACCTGCAGAACGCCGACGAGGAAGTTCCGGACAAAGTCTTCCGCTGTCACGCGGGACAGCACTTCGTCGAAGTCCAACACCAGAATCGCATCGACGCCCGTTGTTGCCAGCAGCTTCAAGCGTTCCGGCAAGAAGGTAAGCAGCCTGGGCGCGTCTTGGGGATAGAGGAACTGCGCGGGGTGAGGTTGGAACGTGATGGCGATCGATCGCATGCCGCGCGACCGTGCCTCTGCTGCAGCCGCACCCAGAATCTGCTGATGCCCGCGATGCACGCCGTCGAAGTTTCCGATGACCGCGGTGGAGGGTCCGAAGTCACGCGGCACGGCGTCGAACGAGCGATATACAGGAACCACCGGGTTTGGATTGGGACTCATCGATTCGCGGCTCATGCGGTTGTTGTCCCCAGGTCAATGGGAAAGCTAAGCCCGTCGTAAGCCATCCGGATATTGTCGGGCAGCTTGGCATTCGTCTCTTCGTGGCCCAACTCATGTGCAATGTGGGTCAGCCAGGTATGTTTTGCGCCGATGCGTCGCGCCCACTCCACCGCCTGCTCTACCGTGGCGTGGCTGGGATGCGGTTTGTGACGCAGCGCCGAGAGAACTACATGATCAAGACCCTCAAGCAACGCAAAGCTGCGGTCGGGGATGGCGCTCACGTCGGTGAGATAGGCTGCGCGTCCGAATCTAAACCCGTGAATCTCCTGCTGCCCATGTAGTACGGGCACGCGCTGAAAATCCACGCCGAACAGGGAGGTCAGTTCATCGAGTGGCTCGATGTGTACGCGGGGCCGGTTTGGGTAGGTGGCTTTCGGCGAGAACGTGTAGTCGTAGATGCGACGCAATGTCTCTTCCGTCAGCGGCGCCGCGTAAAGCGGGATCTGTGCACCCTCGCGAAAGACCGTGAAACTTAGTGGCCGAAGGTCATCGAGGCCCAGAATGTGATCGGCATGGCCATGCGTATAAAAGACAGCATCTACGCGTGAAAGCTTGTTCCGGAGAGCCTGCTCACGGAAATCCGGGCCTGTGTCGATCAGCACGACGCGCTGCCGGCCGCCATGCTCCCATTGCAGCAGGACAGATGGGCGCAGGCGGCGGTCGCGCGAATCCGCGGATGTGCACACCGCACAGTCGCACCCCAGCGTAGGAACCCCCATGGAAGTCCCGGTTCCCAGAAATGTCAGCCGGCCTTCCATTCCCGCTAGTGTTTTTCCGGTTTGGGAGGAGGTGCCTGCACGCCCTGCAGCGAGATCATCTTGGTCAATTCAAGGAAAGTCATGCGTAGCTCGAACAAGACTGTATCCAGCATGCGTGTTTCGACGGGGGAGAGGTTGCCCCTGGTTTTCTCTTCCAGCACGCCGAGCAGATCGATGCTCTGCCGGGCGCCGATGATGTCGACCCGCGGCCGCTGGCCCTCTGGCGTTGCCGCGCCCATCTGCATCAGGGCTGAAAGATACAACTGCTGCACCAGGTGCTCGAACTTGATCGGCGGCTGCGCTCCCATGGTGGGATTCTGCGCGCGCAACAGGTCTTCAACGCGTTGCGCCGAAGATTCGTAGGCCGTCGCCTGCTCGCTTTTCTCCTCCGCTGTCGGGGGAGGCGGCATTTCGCCGACGAGATCGTTCTCAGAGGCCTCATCTAACGGTTCCGCTTCAGGCGCCCTGGCACTTTCCGTTTCCACCAATTGCGGTCCCGCAGACTTTATCTCTGGTCCAGAGGCCGGTTCCGCAGCGGATTGGGAAGCGGGGCTATCCTGCTCCTCTTCCTTCTTGATCTTGCGGCGATCAATGACTTCGAATTTCGGCGTATCAGTCATAATCCAACTTTCCAATTACTTTCGATCATAAAGCCGGCAGGTTGTCCAGGATCTTTGCGGTCCCGGACGCCGGTCCGGCGACATAGGTCAATGGCTGGTTCTTTACTTCGGCCTCGCTGCGTACCATTGCGAGCGCAAAACGGCGAGTAGCGGCACCGAGCGGCAACTCCGCCGCGCTTGTGATGGCCCCTGCTGACGCACCATCCAGAAAGAGTTCAACCCCAGCCTTGGCGAGCGGGCCATCGAGTTCCAGTTGCCGCAGATGCCGGTGAACACTTCCGCGAGAGCGAATGCGCTCCACAATTTCCTGCCCCAGATAGCAACCCTTGCTGAAGTGCAGGGCACGTGTCTGCGAAGTCTCCTGCGGCAGGTCGCGCTCGGCGATATCGATGCCGTATGTCGGAATTCCCTCGGCGACGCGAAATGCTTCCAGCGCCACTGCCCCCACCGGCGTCGCGCCTGCGGTTGACAGCGCCCGCCACAATAACGTCAATCCAGCCATTGGCGTGCCGATCTCAAAGTGGTCGGCCAAAGTCCCGTAAGCGTGGTAGATGCGCAAATCAAGCCCGTTCCACTCGACGCGCTGCCAGGTCATCGGGATGAGCGGCACCGTCAAGCCCATGCGCGCAAGAACCTCGCCGGACAGCGGCCCGGTTAAGCCAACGGTCGTTTCGGTCGTGGGATCTACCGATACCAGTTCCACGTCATCCATGATGATGAAGTGGTCGAAGTGCGCCATCAGCTTCTCGTACTGATCGGCCGCTATCACCAGATCAAGCGTTTCGCCCTCCCGCCAGACCGTGAGGTCTCCCTGGATACGCCCTTGCGCATTCAGCACCAGGTTCCATGCGCCGCCGTTCGCGGGCAGATCGTTGACGGTGTTTGTTACCATCCCGCTTAACCAGCGGAAGCTATCTTCGCCGCGCACGTTGACCCGCCGCATCCAACCTAGATCGTGTGCCGCAGCTCCCTTCGCGAGGGCCGCTGTTTCTTCGGCTGGTGCGTCAAATCCGTGTGGGGTAAATGCGCCATGGAACTCGATCAAGCGGGGCGCATTGGCGGCCGAAGCAAGTGGCGTGGCAAGCAGTTGTGCGGCAAGCGGGGTAGGCAGAACGGTTACGGCAAGATTCTCGGTCATAAAGTCAGCATTTTTACGAGCATTGCACGCTTTTCATGAGGAAAGTTCGCGCTGCTGTGCATCCTGATTATAGCCTTGTGATGAGATGCCAGCCGCGCCCATAAGGCAGTCCCGGAACCCCAAGGAGAGACAATGAGCAAGCGGTACCAAATCAGCAATTTAACCAGGGGTTTCTTGCGTCTGATGGCGGCGGTGTGTGTCGTAGCTGCCATGGCCGCGGCGCAGACTGCTGTGCCACAGGCACCGCCCGCTCCTCAATCTCCTTCTACCGGGACGGCTCCGCAAGGAAAGTCCAACGCTCAGTCCGCGCAAAAGCCGAAGGACGAATCCGCAAAGACCGCCGAAACGCACATCACGCCCGCGGAGGCGAAGCAGCTCTTCAGCCTGGTTGACGAACTGCTGAAATTTTCCTCGCAGGAATCCGGTTTTCCCATCAAAAGCGAAGTCAAGCGCCAACTCACGACCCGCGCCGATGTGGAGCATTATCTGACCGAGAAGTTCAATGAAGATGAAGACGCCAAGCGCATGCAGCGCAGCGAGATTGTGCTGAAAAAGTTTGGCCTGCTGGATCGTGACTTCAACCTGAAGCCTTTCCTGTTGGCGCTTCTGAAGGAGCAGATCGAGGCCTATTACGATCCCAAGACGAAGACAGTGAACATGCTCGACTGGATTTCGGTCGACGAGCAGAAACCCGTTCTGGCTCACGAACTCACCCACGCGCTTCAGGACCAGCACCTTGATCTCGATAAATGGAGTGACCAGACGCCTCCCGACGTTTCGCTCACTTCTTCAGAAGATAGCGATCACCTGGCGAAGGACGAACTCGATACCGCGCGCGAGGCTGTGACCGAAGGACAGGCGACCGCGGTAATGATGGACGACATCCTGAAGCCGATGGGCAAGAGCCTGATCGGAGATCCGGAGATCGTGGAGTACATAAAGCAGCAGATGGCGGGTTCGGAAAACTCTCCCATACTCGCCCGTGCTCCCCTGCTGCTCTCCGAGTCACTCCTCTTTCCTTATCGCGAAGGACTCAGTTTCGAGCAGGATGTGTGGATGGATCGCGGTCAGACAGCCGCATTTACCGGAGCGCTGGATCGTCCTCCGTCGTCCTCGTGGGAGATCATGAACCCTCGGGAATACGAGCAGGGGCATGTTCCCGCTATTCCATATCTGCCTGATATTCATCCCCTTGTCGACAGCACCTACCGTCCCTACGATATCGGGCAGGTGGGCCAGCTCGATGTGCACATTCTCACCGGACTCTTTGGAGGCGACAGCGCGGCTCGCGACCTGACGCCGGCTTGGGATGGCGGCATCTACTGGGCCGGACAGCGCTTGAACGCGACTCCAGCGGAACAGGCCAGCACCCGGTCGATCTCGCTTTTCTACCTGTCCGTATGGAAAAACGCGGCGTCGGCGCAAGCATTCGTCCACCTGTATACAGACGAACTGGGCCGCAAATACTCCGGCCTCAAGCCCGACAAAACGGCTGCCAAAGCTTCAGACAACACGGATGGAACCGTGGAACAGGTCTACAGCTCCGACGAAGGACCGGTTGTTATGACCCGGCGCGGCAAGCTGGTGTTTGTCTCAGAAAGTTTTGACCTGCCCCTGGCCCGCAAACTTGCCTCTCTCATTCTTGGTGCACAGGGCAGCGGCCCGCTTCAGTCCGCCTCCGCGGGCAGGCCCTCGGCGCTTCCCGGAGCACAATTCCGGGCCGCCAATTTCGTTCCGAGCGAGACCTTGACAGCTCCCGTGGTGCACTTTCTGTCGGATTGCGGGGTTACCAAAGCAGTGGTTGACGCCGCACTTATGGCCGCACACCCTGACGCGATGGTTCCTTTCGGTCGGAGGTGACAGCAGTTTGGGCTTGAATTCGCGGGTAAACTCTGCTGTTCTGTCTCAGAGTCCCCATCGGAGAATGCGAATGAAGGCCCTTCCTCTTCTTTTGTTCTGTGCCGTTACGATGACGCCTCCCGCGTTCGGACAGGCCTTTGGAGAATCGATCCAGCTCAGTCAGCCCGCCGTAGGCAAAGTCGGCTCCGCGGCGACCGTCCCCGCCGCCCCGCTCAACTCACGCTCCGGCCTTCCGCAGCAGGGTGGAGTGCAGGTGGTCAACGACATGTATCGCGGACTGCCGGATTGCCATTGCGCGCAGCCACCCATGTTTTTGCCGAGCCCCCGGGAAGTGCCTTCCGGCACGCAGGTCGTCCTTTCCAGTCCAAGTCCCACGGCAGTGATTTACTTCACCACCGATGGCTGGACGCCAACGGAAAACTCAGCGCAATACCGCGATCCAATTGTGATCACGGGGAACATGCGCATCCAGGCTTTTGCCCAGGAACCCGGGAAAGCGCCAAGCCGCGTCGTGGCCGCCAGCTACACGATCAATGGTCCCGCTGAGCCGCTTCCGGCGGATGCATCTGTTTCTGGTTCAACTGTGACCAAAGGTACGCAGATTCGTTTGCAGACCGGCAACCGCGTCACTTCTGAAACAGCGAATGTGGGAGATCAGTTTTACCTGCTGCTCGATCAAAATCTTGTGGTCAACGGGAATGTTGTCGCTCGCCGCGGTATGTCGGTGGAAGCCATGGTTACCTCTGTTCAGCGAGCCGGACAGAATGGCAAATCAGGCGTCATCGTATTCCGCTTGACGGGAATCAATGCGCATGGCGTCACCATTCCGCTCATTGGAATCTATACGCTGGTTGCGCCTGATATCGGTTCACAACTCAACCACATCTCCGATACGAGCTTTGTGCACGTCGCCGGCCCGCTTCCTCCCGGGAATGAAGCGAAGATCGAGCCGGGCATGATGCTGACAGCTTCCGTCGCGGCCGATGTCTCGATTCGGCAGTAGCGTTACGTTGCCGGCACCGGATTAAGGCGAGCTATCCTCGCTCGCCTTAACCGTGATTTCTGGCGCTTCTCTGTAGACCAGATACTCGTCGATCAGCACCGATACCAACACCGCAGTGGGAACGGCGACTATGGCTCCGAGCACCCCGCCAAGCCCTGAGCCGATTAGCAAGGCTACAAGGATTGACAACCCCGGAAGACCGACGCGCGTGCCCATGATCCGCGGCACCAGGAACGAGTTCTCGACCTGGACCCAGATGAAGTAGAAGATCGCGACTCCAAGCACGCGTTGCCATGAGTCGAGGGCCGCCACGAGCATAACCAGTACAACCGTGACCGCTGCGCCGAGAACTGGAATGATGTTCAGCAGGCCTGTCAACACTCCCAGCGCATAAGCATAGCGCACGTGGAGCATTACGTAGACGATGGTGCTGGTTAGCCCGAGGAGCAGCATGAGGCTTCCCTGCCCAAGCAGCCATTGGCCCATCCGCACTTCGGCCCGCTGCAGCGCCGCATCGAGCCTCACACGTTTGTTGGGCGGAAAAAATGAAAGAGCCCATCGATACGCAACATCGCCTTCGAGAATGAAGTAGACGGTCAGAATCAGGCCCATCGCAATGCTGAAGATCGCGCCCGCCCAGTTCTTGATCGAAAGCAGGAGATAGGTGGCTGCGTTGCTGATGAAGTCCTGGATCTTGTCGCCAATCTCGTCGGTATTCACCTGGTCGGCGAAGGGAATGTGCTTGAGTTTGTCGAGGAAAGCAGGCAATCGCGTCGGCATCTCGTGACCAAATTCCTGCAGATCGCGAATCACCGGCGGAAGGGCGAGAAAACCGAATGCCGTAATCCCGCCTGCAACGGCGAGCATCAGGATAAGAATGGCGCGGCCCTTGAAGGGCTGCCACCCGCCGACGCGAAAGTGAGATGTGGCACGCACGAGCGGCGTGAGCACCACTGCGGCAAGAGCGCTCACATAGAGCAGAAGAAGCACAGCCCGCAGTTGCCACGCAACATAGCAGGCCACGGCCAGTCCAAAAGCAAATGCAATGTCACCGCGCAGATCACGGCCCCTGCCCTCGCCTTGATTCATCTCTGAACTCGTTCCCTGCCTGATGGAAACCTCTTCCGCTGATCTGTCCGCAACCCAGGCTTGTTAACTGCCCGTTCTCGTTAGGGTGCCCATGAGCAGGCTTCAACTCGTGGGTGGTTAGTCCCGCAGTCCTGCTTCATCTGTCTCCGCCCAGGATGGAACCTAACACCCCGCCCAGAACTGCTCCTGTGGCGGTGTTGCCCACCTGGCGGCCATCCATCTGCGGCAGGTACTCGCTGATCTGATGCGCCAAACGCGAAATAGGCAACGTCTGCAGCCAGATGGTTCCCGGTCCTGTCAGCACGGCAAGGAACATACCGTCGCCGCCAAAGATCATGTTCTTAATACCGGGGACCGTCGTGATCTGGAATCCCACAGACGCCTGAAATGCGCCAACGTGCCCCGGGTGCACCAGCAGAACCTCGCCGGGTGCGAGATTTTTCATGATCAATTCGCCCGAGAGCTCAAGCCAGGCCGTGCCAATGCCGGCGAGCCTCTGGAGCAGGAAGCCGCTGCCGCCGAAGATACCCGCACCGAGCGACTGCTGGAATCCGACGCTGATGCTTACCTGCGTCGTCGCGCACAAAAAGCCGTGGCGATGCACCAGGTATTCCTGCCCCGGTCCCACCTGAACGGGCACGATATGCCCCGGCACCTTGGTGGCAAACGAGACCTCGCCGGGATATTGCACGGCGCGATACTCGGTCATAAAGAGGCTTCCGCCTCCGGCCACACGCTTCAAAACACCGAACAGCCCGCCCCCGCCGCCCATCTGCGTATGGGTGGTCATCTGGATCGAGCCGGTCATCCACGAGAGCTCGCCGCTTTCGGAGAAGACGCTTTCGTTGGGGTCGAGTTGCACATCGAGTACGGGCATCGTGGTGCCCTGAATCCGGGTCTGCATGCGAATCTCCTATCGAGGACAGTGTACCCGGTCAAGTACGCGGGACAACCGGGATCCGTCCCCGGAGGGAACGGAAGGTGATGACGAATCGTGACCACGCCGCAAAAACCGCTGCTCCCTATTCGCGTCTGCCTATTCGACAATCTTCAAGCTCGTCTTTGCGGTGGCCAGCGAACTGCCGCCCAGCCAGATGTCATAGGTCGTCGGCTCTACTGTCTTTTTCAAATCCGCGCTATAGAAATTCAATTCGTCGAATCCCAGCGGGAAGGACACGCGCTTTGTCTCGCCGGGTGCGAGCGTTATACGGGTGAAGCCTTTCAACTCGCGCAGGGGCTGCTCCACGCTTGCTTCGGTGTTGCGAAGATAGAGTTGCACGACCTCAGTTCCCGCCACGCTGCCGGTGTTCCTGACTTCCACGCTCACTGTCGTGACAGGCTGGTGATTATCGGCAACCTCGCGCACAGGAACTTCGCTGCGATCCACCGCCGGATTCGCGTAGCTGAAGCGCGTGTAACTCAGCCCCCAGCCAAAGGGAAACAAGGCCGAGTTCTGCTCATCCATATACCGGGACACGAACTTCTCAGCGGCATCGTGAGGCATGCGGCTCAAATCACCGTGGGCAGGACGGCCGGTTGGCGTCTGGGCATAGTAGAGCGGCTCCTGTCCTACCGAGCGCGGGAAGCTGGACGGCAGTTTGCCGGACGGATTCACATCGCCGAACAACACATCCGCGACCGCAGGTCCCGCCTCGATGCCGGGACTCCACGCCTCTAGTATCGCGGGCACGTGTTCGGATGCCCATTTCAGTTGCAAAGGCCTCCCCGCCAGCACGACCAGGATCACCGGCTTGCTGGTGGCCACCACGGCCTCCAGCAACTTTTCCTGGTTTCCGGTAAAGCCGAGGTGTGCGCGGCTCGCCGCTTCACCTTCCATCCAATTAGTGGGCTCGCCAAGCGCAAGGATCACGACATCCGCCTTGCGCGCCGTCTCTACCGCGTCTTCGATTGTCTTGTTATCGTCCGGAACCGGTTCGTTCGCATCGCTTTTCGCGGCACTGGCGAAGGTGACACTCTTGAGGATGTTCTCGTCCGCGCCTGAGAGCAATCCGCAGCCCGGCGCATAGAGCAGCTTGTCTCCGAGCCGTTCGCTCAGTGACGACTTCAATGTGATCACGTCTTTGGGATTGCCCGCGACGGTCCAGGCGCCGAGCAGGTCGAGTGCGTCATCGGCCATGGGGCCAATCAACGCCACTTTCCTTGCTTTCGTGGTCAGCGGCAGCAGTGTTCCGACCCCCTCCACTGGATCGTTCTTGAGTAACACCATCGTCTCGCCTGCCACTTTGCGCGCGGCTTCACGCCGCTGCGGCGTCGGGGTGTAGGCCGGACCAACGTTCGCGTAGGGACGATCGAAGAGACCCAGGGCGAACTTCACCCGCAGGATCCGCCGCACTGCTTCATCGACGACGCTCTCCGGAATCTTTCCGGAGCGGACCTGCTCCGCTATCACGGTGCCATAGAGGTCGCCCTCCATATCCATGTCGGTGCCAGCCTCAAGGGCCTTGCGCGCCACCGTCGGTCCATCGCCAATGGCATGGTTTTTCAGTTCGGCGACCGCGCCCCAGTCCGACACCACAAAGCCATCGAAGCGCCACTCCTTGCGCAGAATCTGCGTGAGAGTAAACGGATTAGCCGTGGCGGGAACTCCATTGATGGAGTTGAACGAAGTCATCACGGTTGCCACGCCGGCATCGACCGCCGCGCGATAGGGCTTCAAATACACCTGCCGTAACGTGAGCTCGCTCATGTCGACCGCGTTGTAATCCCGGCCCGCGATTGCCGCGCCGTACGCGGCGAAGTGCTTCACGCATGCCGCCACAGAATCCGGTTTCGATAAATCGCCCCGCTGGTATCCCTTTACCCACGCGCGCGCCAGTATGGAACTCAAATAAGGATCTTCACCGTTCGACTCGATGATGCGTCCCCAGCGCGGATCGCGCGCAATATCCACCATCGGCGAGAAGACCCATGCGATGCCATCAGCACGCGCTTCTTCCGCGGCAACTCGGGCAACAGTTTCAGCTGCTTCGGGATCCCAGCTTGCGGCCACGGCCAACGGCACCGGAAATATAGTGCGATGTCCATGAATCACATCGAGTCCGAAGAGAATGGGAATGTGCAACCGGGATTTTTCCATCGCAATGTGCTGATAGTGGTTGGTCCGCTCGGCTCCCACCACGTTCAGCATCGAGCCCACCTGGCCCTTGGCGACCAGTTCGTCATACGTCAAGTTTGAAGCCGAAGGACCAGTCGCAAATCCAGCTGAATACTGCACGGTCTGCCCGATCTTCTCCTCGAGCGTCATTTTCTTCAGCAATGCATCGACCCGGGCATTGAGTTCTTTCGAAGCAAGCTGGGCGTTCGGCGTCGAACGGGTCTGGCTGGGTGCAGCAATCGCGCCAAAAACTACAAGCGGCAGTAGAAAAACAGCATTCCGAATTGCGCAGTTTTTCAACTTCGTCATGACCGTGAAATGATAAACCGTTTGAGCCGGGCGAGTCAGAAAAGTGTCGCCAATTGCCCAGTCAGCTGTTGTCTCGTGATGGACCGCCTTTTCGCACATCGCGGAGCCCCGAAAATGCTCTACTCTTTGTGTTGGAGCGAATGCCTCGATTTCTGCGAAATTTTCGGAAAGCCGTATTCCTGGCTCTCGAGCACGATGTGCTCAACACGGCCAAGGCCGCCGCCTATTCCGGCATGCTGATGCTTTTCCCCGCTTTCATCGTGCTCACTGCCCTGGTCGCGAAGGCGCCAGAAGGCCCTACAGTCCTCGGTGAGATTCGCTGGGTCTCCGGGCAGATTCTTCCTGCGGATACGGTGCGCCTGATGCTCTCCACAATGCAGGCGCGCAATCCACATCCCGGGCGCCTCATCATCTCGGGCCTCGCCTTGAGCGTCTTCGCAGGACTAGGCCTGATGCTCACTCTGATGGAGGGGTTCCGCCGAGCCTACCGTCTTCCGCGAAACCAGTGGAATTTCTGGGAACGGCGGCGCCGCGCTCTTTTTCTTGTCTTTGTCGTTCTGGTTCCTCTCGCGCTGGCCACACTGCTGCTAGTTTTCGGCCGCGCGATCGAACTCTGGATGGTCTTCAAGGGGGGCCACCAACTCCGCCACATCGTGCTCTTCCTCTGGCGGATGGCGCGCTGGACGCTTGCGTTTGTCACCAGCCTAGCCGTACTCGGCGCCCTCTATCATTTCGGAACCAGGCGCAGAGAACACTGGCTGCACGTGATGCCGGGCGCCGTGGCTGCCAGCGCCGTTTGGTTTCCCGCGACACTGGCGTTCGGCTGGTATGTTACGCGGATCGCCGATTACACCATCTTCTATGGGTCATTCGGCGCGGGGATTGCCACGCTGGTGTGGCTGTATATCACGTCGTTCAGCGCCCTGCTGGGGGCCGAGCTCAACGGGGTTTTCTTCCGCGAGCGCAATCAACGTCTATAACACAGCCCCCTCAGCGAATCAATTCCCGTCAGTGACGGTTCGCACTGACTGAACAATGCTCGCTGCGGCACCATGGATATGGGAGTTCCTCGCTCAGCCGACTTTGTATAATGAAGCGGACCGCTCTCATACATCCCCGTTTCCTATTCCGAACTTTTTGGAGTCATACAATGCCGTTCGTCGATACGAACCTGAACGCAAACCCTATCCAGCGCCGCGCGAAAATTGTTGCCACTCTCGGTCCCGCGTCCAACACCGAGCCTGTTTTTCGCGATCTTGTCCGCGCTGGTATCGATGTTGTTCGCCTGAATTTTTCACATGGCACACATGAAGAAAAACTCGCGCTCATCCAGATGATTCGCAAGGTAAGCCGCGAAGAACGCAAGCCGCTCTGCATTCTCGGCGACCTTCAGGGTCCCAAGATTCGCACGTCCAAGCTCAAGGATCACCAGTCAGTTCTTCTGAAAGCCGGTCAGCGGCTTACCATCACTCCGCGCGACGTTCCCGGCACCGCATCGCTGGTAGGCACTACGTTCAAGACTCTTGCCGAAAACGTGGAACAGGGATCGCGGATCCTGCTTTCCGACGGGCTGATCGAACTGCGGGTACACGAGGTCATTGGCGCCGATGTGGTCTGCGAGATTATCAATGGCGGCATGCTGGGCGAGAACAAGGGCATTAATCTGCCCGGAATTCCAGTCCGCGTTCCGTCGCTCACCGAGAAGGATTCACAGGACCTCGAGTTCGCTTTGAAGAATGGCGTGGACGCGATCGCAGTTTCGTTTGTTCGCACTGCGGAAGATGTTCGTCTGGTGCGCAATCGCGTTTCGGCATATGGAAGCGAAACCTGGATCATCGCAAAACTTGAAAAGCCGCAGGCCATCGAACACCTCGACAGTATTCTGCAGGCGGCTGACGGCATCATGGTGGCGCGCGGGGATCTGGGCGTTGAAGTTCCGCCGGAAAAAGTTCCCGCCATCCAGAAGCACATCATCCGGCGCGCATCGGAGTACTTCAAGCCGGTGATCACCGCGACGCAGATGCTCGAATCGATGATTGAGAACCCGCGCCCCACGCGTGCTGAGGTCTCCGACGTCGCGAATGCTGTGTATGACGGAACCGATGCGGTGATGCTCTCTGGCGAGTCTGCCGTGGGCAAGTACCCCATCGAAGCCGTCGCCATGATGGGCCGCATCGTAAGCGAGGCCGAGCGCCACATCAAAGAAGATCACCTCAACGAGCCCCGCATCTCGCAGACAAGACTTTCGATTGCAGAAACAATCTGTGAAGCCACAGCTCATGCTGCCGACGATCTTGATTTGCGGGGCATTGCGCTCTTCACCGAGTCCGGGGCGACCGCCCGGCAGCTTTCGAAGTACCATCCCACTGCGCCGATCTTTGCGCTTAGCCCCATCGACCTCACAATCAATCGACTGAACCTGCTATGGGGCACCACACCTGTTCGCTGCCCGAAGGTCAATTCGACTGAGGCGCTTGTCGATGTTGCGGAAAGTCTGCTCGAACAGCATGGCTATGTGCGCAATCGCGAGGTCATCGCCATCGTCGCCGGTACTCGCACCAAGTCGGGCTCGACCAACTTCCTGCGCCTGCATGTCCTGGGTGAACACAACCAGGAAGGTGTACGCTTCTTCGCTCCGCACGAAGAGGAGGTTGTGCCTGCACCGGAGGCCGCGCATGCCACACCGGCAACCAAAACGAAACACCCCTCAAGGGCGGCCAAGTCCACAAAGCGCCGCTAGATGAAACTTTGATAAATAAAAATGCCACCTTCACGGGTGGCATTTTTATCGCGATTTGGCGTTTGAGACGATTTGAATCCCGGTCAGATCTACTTAGTGGCAAGTTGGCGCAACACGTACAGCAGAATCCCTCCGTGTTCGTAGTA
Source organism: Occallatibacter sp. (assembly GCF_049802275.1). Classification (NCBI taxonomy): domain Bacteria; kingdom Pseudomonadati; phylum Acidobacteriota; class Terriglobia; order Terriglobales; family Acidobacteriaceae; genus Occallatibacter; species Occallatibacter sp. Next base: position 23,539 of record NZ_JBARMD010000155.1, read on the forward strand.
CTCGATCTCCTGCGGTGTGTCGATGCGCACCTTGGCGGTGAACTCTTTCACGCTTCCGTCCGCAGCTTTCGAATTGACTTTCAGAGTGCGGCCGCCCCCGAACTTCGACTTGAGAAGATCCGTAAGTCCGGCAAAATCGTACACCTCTTCGCCGGTCAGGCCGAGAGACTCAACATTTTGCCCCTCTTCAAACTGCAAGGGAAGGATGCCCATGCCGACCAGGTTCGAGCGGTGAATGCGCTCGAAGCTTTCCGCAATCACGGCGCGAACGCCCAACAGGTTCGGTCCCTTCGCTGCCCAATCGCGCGACGAACCGGAGCCATACTCCTTACCCGCGAGAATAACCAGTGGCACCTTGCGTTCGGCATACTTCACGCTGGCGTCAAAGATGGACATTTGCTCGCCTTCGGGGAGCAGGCGCGTAACACCGCCTTCTGTCCCGGGCGCGAGTTTGTTCCGGAGGCGCACATTCGCGAAGGTTCCCCGCACCATGACTTCGTGATTGCCGCGACGCGATCCGTAAGAGTTGAAGTCCGCCGCCTTCACACCGTGTGAGGCAAGATACTTGCCAGCGGGACCGTTGGCCTTGATAGAGCCAGCGGGCGAAATGTGATCGGTGGTGACTGAATCGCCCAGAACGGCGAGCACGCGCGCACCCATGATGTCGGTCACCGGGGCTGGCTGCTTCTGCATGCCGTCAAAGTATGGCGCCTGGCGAATGTAGGTCGAGTCCGGCTCCCACTTGTAGACGTCGCCAGTGGGAAAGCTCAAGCCCTGCCAGCTTGCGTCGCCATCGCTTACCGTCGCGTACTCCTTGCGGAATCCTTCGCTGCTGAGGCCTTTGTCAATGGCCGCTGCAACTTCCTGCTGGGTTGGCCAGATGTCGGCCAAGTACACGGGCTTCCCTGCTTTGTCCTTTCCCAAAGGCTCTGTGTCGAAGTTGTGTCCGATGCGACCGGCCAGTGCGAACGCGACCACCAAGGGCGGGCTCATCAGATAATTTGCGCGCACATCCACATTTACGCGGCCCTCAAAGTTGCGATTGCCGCTGAGCACGCTCACCGCGACCAGTCCGTGCTCATCAATGCTCTTTGAAACATCGGTAGGCAGCGGCCCCGAGTTGCCGATGCAGGTGGTGCATCCGTAACCCACCACGTTGAAGCGCAGCTTCTCGAGATACGGCAACAGGCCTGATTTCTGGTAGTAGTCCGTGACCACGCGCGAACCGGGAGCCAGCGAAGTCTTCACCCACGGCGGAACAGTCAGCCCTTTTTCGACGGCCTTCTTTGCGAGGATTCCCGCAGCTATCATCACCGATGGATTCGACGTGTTGGTGCAGCTCGTGATGGCTGCAATCACCACTGATCCGTGATCGAGATACTTATCGGGATCGACGTTGAAGCGCTCTCTTACTGTTGTTGTGATCGGACCAGTCTTGAGAGCCTTTTCTGCCGGGGCGGCGTTGGCGGCGGCGGAAGAAGTAGCCGGGCCTTCGTTTTCTTCTGCAGCGACGGCAAGCGCGATATCGGTCACGTCAGTCGGTTCCCACGTGGCTGCGGTGCGCGTGCCCAGAGGCTTTGCCGTGGGCGCGAGCAGGCTCGGAAGCTGCTTTGCAAAGCTGTCGGCTGCGTCTTTGAGCAACACGCGATCCTGGGGACGCTTTGGACCTGCAACGCTGGGCTCAACAGCTGCCAGATCCAGTTCCAACGTTTGTGTGTATTCGGCTTCGGGAGACTTGTCGGTGTGAAAGAGACCTTGTTCCTTGTAATAGGCCTCAACAAGCGCGATCTGCTCATCACTGCGGCCCGTCAGTTTGAGATAGCGCAGCGTCTCTGCATCCACTGGAAAGATGCCGCAGGTTGCGCCATACTCCGGAGCCATGTTGCTGATGGTGGCGCGATCGGCAAGTGGCAGTGCAGCGATTCCCGGTCCAAAGAATTCAACAAACTTGCCGACGACGCCGAGCTTGCGCAAGGCCTGTGTGACCGTCAATACGAGATCGGTCGCGGTAGCGCCCTCGCGCAATTTGCCGGTGAGCTTATAGCCGACGACTTGCGGAACGAGCATGCTGACGGCCTGGCCGAGCATGGCGGCTTCAGCTTCAATACCGCCTACGCCCCAGCCCAGCACGCCGAGGCCGTTGATCATGGTGGTGTGAGAATCCGTACCGACCAGCGTGTCGGGATAAGCTTGCAACTCGCCATTCACTTCGGTGGTGAAGACTACGCGGGCGAGGTATTCGAGATTCACCTGGTGGCAGATGCCCATGCCCGGCGGCACAGCACTGAAGTTGCGAAACGCCGTCTGTCCCCATTTCAGGAACGCATACCGTTCGCGGTTGCGTTGGAACTCGAGCAGCGAGTTTGCTTCATATGCCTGGGGAGTACCGAACTCGTCCACTTGGACAGAGTGATCAATTACCAGCTCTGCCGGCACCAGCGGGTTGACGCGCTCCGGATCGCCGCCCAGTGTCTTGATGGCATCGCGCATGGCGCCGAGGTCGACAATCGCGGGGACGCCGGTGAAGTCCTGCATCAGAACGCGGGCCGGCATGTAGGCGATTTCGCGGCTTGGCTCAGCCTTGGCCTCCCATTTGGCCAGAAATTCGACGTCGGCGGCGGTCACGTTGACGCCGTCTTCACGGCGCAGCAGATTTTCGAGCAGGATCTTGAGGCTGAAGGGCAGGCGGCCCAGGTCGAATCCGCGCGCGCTGAGCGCAGGCAGGCGGAAGATGGTGTAGGACTTGGAGCCCGATTTTAGAGTCGCACGGCTATTGAAGCTGTTCTTGATTCCGGTACTCATTGGGGAGACCTTTCTATCCGCTCACAGGCGGATGATCAGACAATCTCAATCGCGGAAGACGCGCCGCGAGGAATCCTCCATGCGGCAATTTCAAACCGCTCAGGAGAAGAAAAATTCAACGGCAATAGATTACTCACCGCGCGCGGTCAGCGTCCACGGTCGTGGCGTCCGCGGCGAAAACGCATAAGCGGAGGTTGGGCGGGAAGATGGAGGTCGCAGCACATACCTGACGCTAGAATTTTATCGCGCCTGCAGTACCGCTGGAAACACAAACCTGAAGCCTCGCAAAAATGTCTGACGTGCGGCCGCTTGCGCGCGGCAACCCCAGCCGTTACGCTCAATCCGTATCCACGGAGGTCATCCATGTTCTCGCCTGCGGCCCGCTTTACTCTCGCCGCGTTGCTTCTTTTCTGCGCGGCCGGTTTTTGCCAGACCAACGCGGTTCCTGCAACACAGGCTAGTCATTGGTCTACTCAGGACGGCACCGTTACCCTGCCGAACTTCCGCTTCGGTACGGGCGAGACTTTGCCTGAACTCAAGCTGCACTACCTCACGCTGGGCACGCCGCATCGCAATGCAGCCGGTCATGTGGATAACGCGGTCCTGCTGTTGCACGGCACGGGCGGCAATGCGCATTCGCTGCTGAATCCCATCTTCTCCGATGTCCTGTTCGTTCCGGGCGGCATTCTCGATATCCAGAAGTACTTCATCATCCTGCCTGACGACATCGGCCATGGCCAAAGCTCCAAGCCCTCCGACGGCATGCGCATGCACTTCCCTGCCTACGACTACGACGATATGGTGCGCAGCCAGAGGATGATGCTCGATCAGATGCACGTCGATCATCTGCGCCTGATCCTCGGAACCTCAATGGGCTGCATGCAGAGCTTCGTCTGGGGCGAGACGTATCCCGGCTTTGCGGATGCGCTGGCACCGTTCGCCTGCCTGCCAGTCCAGATCGCGGGCCGCAACCGCATGATGCGCTACATGGGCATCCAGGGCATCAAGCTTGACCCCGCGTGGAAAAATGGCGACTACACCACGGAGCCGACCGAAGGCCTTCGCCTTGCCGACACCATCATTCTCATTATGGGCTCCGCACCTCTCGTAATGCAGAAGCTGGCGCCCACGCGTGAAGCCGCAGAGCAATATGTCGACCGCTACTGGGCCCGCCCCGCGCCCGACGCGAACGACATGATTTATTACCTCAACGCCAGCCGGAACTACGATCCTAGCCCGCGTCTTGAGACCATCACCGATCCGGTGCTTTGGATCAACTCCGCCGATGACTACATCAATCCGCCCGAGCTTGGCATTGCGGAGAAGATGGTGAACCGAATGCCGCACGCGCGGTTCATCCTTATTCCCATTTCCGACGCCACGCACGGACACGGCACGCATACCGCCGCGGCAGTCTGGAAGAATTACCTCGCAGAGTTCATGCAGCAGACCGAGCCCAAGCCCTGACAACGCTCTTTCAACGAATCTCGCAAGGCATAGTGAACTTCGCGAGTCGCATGGCCTTCTATACTTGAAAGCGCTGGTCTTCTTGATCGAGGTCTCCCGAGAATTGAGCGAAGCAAGTTGGTTGCGAGGTCTATTTTCGCGTTCATTGGCCTGGTTTACGCGTCGCATGGCCGACGAACGTCAACGTTTGCTGGCTGTGACTATTCTCGCCGGCGGTCTTTGCGGGCTGGCGGCCGTCGCTTTCCATCTTTCCATTGCGTGGCTTGAGGCTCTCCTTATCAACCGCGCGAACCATGCGCCGGGGTACTGGTGGGTTTTGTGGACGATCCTGGTACCGGGCGTCGGTGGCTTAATTGCCGGTCTCGGCCTTACCTACTGGGCTCCGGCCGCGGCCGGTTCCGGCATACCCCAGGTCAAGGTCGCCTTCGCTTTGCGTTCCGGTCTTGTGTCGCTGCGCGAGACCGTTGGAAAATTTGTGCTCTGCGCTTTTCAGATCGGCGCTGGCGCCTCGCTGGGATTAGAGGGCCCGACTGTCCAGATCTGCGCTGGCGTGAGCAGTCTGATGGCGCGTGCCGCCCGCCTGAGCCCACAGAACTGCCGGCGCATGGCCTCTGTGGGTATGTCCGCGGGCATTGCTGCGGCGTTCAACGCTCCTATCGCGGCCATCACCTTTACGCTTGAAGAGCTGATCGGGGATCTCGATCAGACGATGCTTTCCGGCGTAATTGTTGCCGCCGCGCTTGCAGCCGTTGTCGAACACTCCATTCTCGGGTCAAACCCCGTCTTTCACATGCCGCGCAGTTACACGCTGGGTGCCGCATCTTCCCTGATCTGGTATGCACTGCTGGGGATTCTCGCGGCAGTGGTTTCCGTCACATTTACCGATTCGCTGCTCGCATTGCGCGCACTTTTCAAGCGATGGACTGCCACCCCCAAATGGGTGCACCCGGCAGTTGGCGGACTGGCGACAGGCGCTCTCGCCGTTCTGGCGCTCTACTGGTTCCATCTCAACGGCATTGCGGGCGACCCCTACAAGACTCTCGAGCTTGCTTTGACAGGAACAATGCCGGTGCTCTTTATGGCCGTCTTTTGCGTTCTTAAGCTCGCGGCCACGGTGAGCTCGTATTCGAGCGGCGGCTCTGGCGGGATTTTTGCGCCTTCGCTCTTTATGGGCGCAATGCTGGGGGGTACGGTAGGCTACCTTGACGTCGCAGTCTTTCATCATCCCGCCGACGCCATCGGCGCCTTTGCGGTCGTGGGCATGGGAGCGGTGTTCGCAGGCATTGTGCGTGCGCCAATGACGTCAATTCTCATCGTTTTCGAGATGACCGGCGGCTATGGGCTGGTGCTGCCGCTGATGATCGCCAACATGACGGCCTTTGTCCTGGCGCGCTACTGGCGTCCGATCCCCGTTTATGAAGCGCTGCTCCTGCAAGACGGCGTCAAATTGCCCCATGGCGCGCGACCGCTGGATCCGCCACAGGCCGCGGAAATCGGTGCCAACGAGGAGACAATGGACTCGACGGTGTGAAGGCCGCAGCCCTGAGGATTTGATTCTAGTCGAGCTTTTCGAGGGAAGGATTCCGAGCGGATTCCGCGATAGCCTCTTCCTCGGTTACGGCGGCCAGAGGGGGCAGGTCAGAGGGCGACGTCACCTGTGCGACTTCCTGAGGCTCCAGCACGTTGAGCGCTTCGAGTTCCGCGATGCGGTTAAGGAGAATCTGCTTCAGTTCAGCAATATCCTGCCCGTTCGAGGCCGCATGTGCGGTCTCCTCCAGCTTTTGGAGGGTGATGCGCAAGGAATCCAGGGTTTCTCGTGTGGGGCGGGGATTCATCGGGGGTCGGAATGCCTATAAGCGCTTAGATGCAATCCGGGCAGATAGGTGGGCTGATAAACCGCTATTTCTTGGGTATCCTGCACGTTCCCTGGCGCGAGACGGCCGCGCCGCTCGTGCAATTTCTTCCAAACTAGTGGCCGGGCTCCGTGTTGTAGAGGAAGATGGCGCGGAGTTCCAGGTAAGGACCGTGAAACTCCCTGGGGAGCGGCGCGTAATTGGAACCGGTGAGAGCACCCCAGGCGGCGCGGTCGAGTCCGGTGTCACCGGAACGGCCTTCGAGGACCATACTGCCCTCCATGAGCCGGCCGTTAGGCAGGATCTTAAACCGAATGACAACAGCACCCTTCTTGAGGATCGGCGGATTCACCTCGTCGGGGATCAACGGATCCCACGTACGCTCGGTTTCGCGATGCCAGCGCAGGAGCCACGAACTGAAGTCGATGCCTTGCGTATCACTGAGAACTTGTACGCCGCCTCCGGCTCCCGGATGCATCGGCATTTGGCCGCCACCGGGCATCTGGGTTGCGCCGGGTCCGCTGCGCGCTCCGCGCATGGCATCGCGC
>NZ_JBARMD010000156.1:0-3332 GCF_049802275.1 Occallatibacter sp.
CGGTCAATTGGTAGACTCGCGGCAGGTCTTTGCCGACGAGTAGGTCGCGGGTATTCGATCCCTGCACGTGATGGGTCAAGGTGTGCGTTGCTTCATTCACGTCGTAGCTGCCGAATGAAGCCTCGTATCCATCGCGGACATACTCGTTCGATTGCGCATTTGCCGATTTGGGATATATGAGCTGCACCGACATGTGACCGTCGCGCGTGTAGATCAGCATCCCCTGCGGTTGTGCGGTGTCCGCGGACTTGCCATCCGCTCCCGGTACATCAATGCGTGCCAGATGCCAGGCACCGATGAGCCTGTCGCGATCGCTGATTTGCTTCGGTGCGGATTGAGCTTGCGACAGGCCGGTGAATACTACGACAAAAGCCAACGCGCCAAAGTACAGAGTTTTCATTCTCGATTTACCCCGCCGATCGGCGTTCACCGGCCTATCAGTTGCTCATGGAACAGTCTGCGGCACGCAAGTTCATAGGATTGTGCTTAGCGCCCTGTCAGTTTTTGAAGCTGTGCGGGGTAGCGCTCCCCCTGCACCTCCACGCCCGATACGGCGTTCTCAATATTGCGCAGGTCGTCCGTGGTCAACTCGACGGCTGCCGCACCCAGGTTTTCTTCCAGGCGATGTAGCTTTGTGGTGCCGGGAATCGGAACAATCCACGGCTTCTGAGCAAGGAGCCACGCAAGCGCGATCTGGGCATTGGTCACGCCCTTTTGCGCCGCGATTGTGCTGAGCACATCCACCAGGTTCCGATTTGCCTTGCGATTCTCCGCACTGAAGCGTGGAACCACGTTGCGGAAGTCAGTGCTGTCGAACGTCGTATCTGCATCAATCTTGCCAGTCAGGAAACCTTTGCCAAGCGGGCTGAACGGCACGAAGCCAATTCCGAGTTCCTCAAGGGTTGGCAGAATCTCTGCCTCCGGCTCTCTCCACCAAAGCGAATACTCACTTTGAAGAGCCGCTACGGGCTGCACCGCATGAGCGCGTCGAATGGTTTGAGCCCCGGCCTCCGACATTCCGAAATACTTGACTTTACCTTCCGCAATCAATTCCTTTACGGTGCCGGCTACGTCTTCGATAGGAACGTTCGGGTCTACACGGTGCTGATACAGCAGATCGATGACATCGGTTTTCAGCCGTTTTAGAGCCGCATCGGTGATCTCACGAATGTGTTCCGGTCTGCTGTCGAGCCCCAGTGGCGGCTTTCCTTCTTTGAACCCGAATTTGGTTGCGATTACAACCTTGTCTCGAACAGGCGCCAGCGCCTCGCCTACAAGTTCTTCGTTCAGGAATGGGCCGTAAGCTTCTGCTGTGTCAAAAAACGTGACGCCAAGTTCGTAGGCGGCCCGGATCAGCTTGATTCCTTGTTCCTTCTCTGTCGCCGGGCCATATCCGAAACTGAGCCCCATACATCCAAGGCCCAGGGCTGAGACCTCAAGGCCGCTCTTCCCTAATTTCCGCTTCTGCATCTGTTCTCTCCTGAACTATGTTTAAAACCTTGGTTAGACTGAGTCGTCCGGCATCCAGCCGAGCGACTGTCTTCCTTACGCTGACTTCAGCGAAGCCATGTCGATCGAGAAGCGATACTTCACATTCGATTTCGCCAGCCTGTCGTAGGCTTCGTTGAGTTTTTGAATCGGAATTACCTCAACGTCGGAAGTAATGTTGTGCATCCTGCAGAAGTCCAGCATTTCCTGAGTTTCCGCAATGCCCCCGATCAGCGATCCCGAGAAGCTGCGTCGCGCGAAGATCAGGCCGAAAACGGCGACTGGCAGTGGTTTGTTGGGAGCGCCCACCATGGTGATATTGCCATCGCGACGAAGCAATTGGATGTAGGCATTGATATCGTGTTCGGCTGCCACTGCATCGAGGATGAAGTCGAAGCTGCCGGCATGTTTCGCCATCTCATCGGCATTCTTCGAGATGACCACTTCATCCGCACCGAGGCGAAGTGCATCGTCCTTCTTGCCTGGGGAAGTGGTGAACACCACCGTGTGGGCTCCGAAAGCGTGCGCGAACTTGACGCCCATGTGACCCAGTCCGCCGAGTCCGACCACGCCAACCTTCTTTCCTTTGGTTACACCCCAGTGGCGCATCGGCGAGTAGGTTGTGATTCCGGCGCAAAGCAGAGGCGCGACTCCAGCGAGATTGAGGTTGGTTGGAACGCGGAGCACAAAGCGCTCGGTGACAACGATGCTGTCGGAGTACCCGCCGTACGTGACGCCTCCCGTGTGCTTGTCGGGAAAATTGTAGGTGAGAGTCATGTTCGGGCAGAACTGCTCAAAACCAGCCTTGCACTCGGGGCACGTGCCGTCGGAGTCGACCAGGCAGCCCACCGCGGCAAGATCTCCCGGCTTGAACTTCTTGACAGCCGAGCCAACCTTCGTGACCCGGCCGACGATCTCATGGCCGGGAACGCACGGATAAACGGTGGGCATCACTTCTTTCCACTCGTTGCGGGCCTGGTGAAGATCGGAATGGCAGATGCCGCAGAACAGGATTTCGATCTGGACGTCGTGCTCGGTGGGCTCGCGGCGCGCGATTGTGGTGGAAGTAAACGGCGATGTCGCGCTGGCGACGGCGTAAGCTTTAGCCTTGTACATGGAATGACCTCAACTTCTTCGATTTTGGGAGCGTCCCGCTTCACATCAGACTACGAAATCGGGTCACCGGAGCGGTATCCTGATTCTGCCGATCTATTGCCTGATTCTGTCGATGCATGGATTTTTGTGCACAGCTTGATGAGTTCGGCGTTAACGTGGTTCTGGAGGGTTAGAGCTTGTGAAAGGGTTGAAACACAAGGCCGCGGCCGAAGATCGAAGCGTGATCGAAGCGCGTAGGGACCTGGCCCGCAAGATTGCCGATCGCACCGTTGCGGAAGGAGACGCTCTCACCGAGATTCCGGGCCTGCGCCTCTACCGCCGCTCTGTTACCACCGCCTGCACCTCGGCTGCCTATGAACCCAGCCTGGTCGTCTTTTTGCAGGGACGAAAGCGTATCAACGTTGGCAAGACGACTTATGTGTGCGACGGTTCGAACTTTCTTCTGACCTCGGTCGATCTTCCGGTTGTCAGCCAGGTGATTTCGGCAACGGAACAAGAGCCGATCCTCGGCTTGATTCTCAAACTCGAAATGCCGGCAGTCCGCGAGATTCTTTCGCAGCAGGAATTTCATCTGCGCGAGGAATCGGCTGACGCTCGTGCCATGGCTGTCGGCGTCACTTCGCTCGAACTGCTGGATGCATGTTCCCGGCTCGTGGACCTCATCGACAAGCCGCAGGATATTCCAATCCTCAGCAACCTGATCCAGCGCGAAATCATCTATCGATTGC
>NZ_JBARMD010000157.1:0-17149 GCF_049802275.1 Occallatibacter sp.
GGACTTAAAATCCGCAGGTCGCAAGGCCGTGGGGGTTCAAGTCCCCCTCCGGGCACCATACAACATCAAAGAGTTATAAGAGAGAACGGCCTTCCGACAACAACTGAGATTCCTGATTCCATTTTGCCCCTTTGTATCTTTATCTCGTTTCACCGGGGTGATAGCCAGTTTTGGCGGTATCATCTCTTGGGCTCGTAGCTCAAAATCTTCAGCCCTTTGGTTCCGGACGTTTCATCGTTTGGGTCAAATTGAATCTCATCGGGTCCGCCAATTGCGAGCTGGATATTCACCGGCTGCGCGAAGAATTCCTCTGCACCTTGCGAAGTGGTCCACAGACGCCACACCTCGGAAACAGGGGCGTCCAGGTGTTGATTAACGACTAAAGCCAGTGTCAGGTGCCAAACGTAATGTCGGAAGGGATATTCACAGGCACATTGGCGTGCTGAAGATGAAGTATTGTGTAGTATTAGATCACTCTTCTTGCAACCGTCCCCCCGGCCAGAATTGTCGCTTGTCCATGCGGATGCGCAACGATCTCTTGCAGAAGATGAATTATGAATACAACCAGCAACTAGATTCAAGGTGTCGGGTCTAAGGCCTGTGAGGGAGCGAATTGGAAATGCAATCATGCCGGGTTCTGGTGGTCGAAGATTTCGAACCGTTTCGGCGGTTGATTTGTTCGACATTGAGAACCAGACCGGAATTCCAGATCATCGGAGAGGTTGCGGACGGATTAGAAGCCGTTCAGAGAGCCGAAGAACTCCAACCGGACTTGATTATGCTCGACATCGGGCTTCCTTCGCTGAACGGAATCGATGCGGCTCGACGAATCCGCAAGCTGTCTCCCAAAAGCAAAATAATCTTCATGAGCCAGGAATCTTCTAGCGATGTGGTGCACGAAGCCCTCGCCTTGGGGGCACTCGGCTATGTGGTCAAGATTCATGCCGGAAATGAACTGCTGCCTGCTGTGGCGGAGGTTCTTCAAGGCAGGCAATTTGTCGGCAGCGGGTTATCGGGCCACTATTTCGCTCCGGCGCCGGATTCGATACCCCCCCGCCACCTCAATGAGCCTCTCTCACCACCTGCACCGGGAAGCATGGAGATCAGCCGCAGCCACGAGGTCGAATTCTACTCTGATGACGCCGCTTTTGTGGTTGGCTTCACTCGTTTCATTGAAGCCCCTCTGAAGTCGGGGAATGCTGTTGTCGTGATAGCCACCGAGTCACACCGGAAGAGTCTTCTTCAGAAATTGCTGGAAAACGGCGTGGATATTGCCGCCGCTGTTGAACAGGGCCGCTATGTCTCGGTGGATGTTGCGGAGACGCTTTCGAGTTTCATGGTGAATGATCGACCTGACCCGGCTCTAGTCATGAAAGCCGCGGGCAATCTGATCGCGACCGTCGCCAAAGCATCGAGTGGGGAGCGCATTCGCATTGCGGCTTGTGGTGAATGTGCTCCTGTTTTGTGGGAGCAGGGAAAGGGTGATGCGGCGGTCGAACTCGAACAACTATGGGACGAGATTGCCAGGGGCTGCAACATCGATATTCTCTGCGGGTATGTATTGAGCAGCTTTCAACGCGAACAGCAGGGCCACATCTACGAGAGAATCTGCGCAAAACATTCCGCCGCCTCCTCCCACTGAGCGATGCATTTCGCGCGCATCTAGCCGGCCGCGCGCAGGGAATCGCATCCAGAACGCAAAGGCACGTTAACCTGAACGGTAGTTCCCTCTTCGGGTTGCGAATCGATCGAAGACGTCCCATTTACAAGTTTTACCCGCTGTTCTATTCTCACCAGACCCAGCCCTCGGCCTGACCTTGCCGCTCTAAGGTCAAAACCAACGCCTGAGTCGCTTACTTTAAGATGAGCCTCATCGGAATCACCCCACAACTGCACACCGAACTTCTTCACCCCGCTGTGCATCACCCCGTTGTGCAGCGCTTCCTGTAGAACGCGGAATAGGCAAATCGAGACGTCCGATGGAAGAGGGCGAGGGAAACCATGGCTCTTGAAGTCAATCTCCACGCCCTTCCTGTCCCCGAACTCCTCGCAGAAGGTTCTCATGACCGCGGCAATGCCGAGATACTCCAATCTCGGAGAATACAATTCGTGCGCCGAGGCTTTCACATCGCTCAATATCTCCAGGGTTTTCCTCCATACTGCATCCGTGCGCTCGAGAAGCTCAACAGCAGGATCGGGGAAATCGTCCTTGAGTTGTTCGATCGCGATTGCCAACAATGCAAGACGCTGGCCGACATTTTCGTGAAGGTCTTTCGCGATCCGGTCACGCTCTCGTTCTTCGGCTTCAATCACTCTGCGGTTCATCCCTGAAAGGACTTCTTCCGCAAGCTTGCGCTCCGTGATATCCAGCGACACGCCAAGCATTCGCTCGGGGTTACCGTTCCTTGCATAGTAGAACTTGCCGCGCGCTGCCAGCCAGCGAACTGTTCCATCCGGCTGTACCACACGAAATTCTGCCGCGTACAGCTTCTGGTTCAGCCTTGCATCCTCGATCGCTTCCGAAACTCTCGTTCGGTCTTCCGGATGCACATAATTAAAGAATTCTTCCGTGGTTATTACGTAGGTATCGGAGGGTATTCCAAAGATTGTTTGCAGGTCGCCGAACAAAACATCGCGCCCGCTCTTGATCTCAAAGTCCCATCCGACCGACGTGCTGGCTTCCATTGCCAGGCGCAGTCGGTCATTAGCTAAGGCAAAATCGAAATCGAGTTCACGCCTGGCGAGGTATTCCTTGATATAGGCCGCACTCGCCAGGCAAATGATCGCGATAATTGCCACCAGCAGGCGAAGGGTGCCGAGACCGATATGTTCATTTCGTTGGAACAGTTCCCAGATAGCCGGGATAGAGACCATCACAACCACCAGCATCGCCCACGCGGACCCTCGCGATCTTCGGCTTCTATCGGGTCGCACGGCCATCTCCTCTCCTTTTACCTGCCGCGCGTGCAGCGGTATCCAAACAAACCAGCAAACAGAAGCGATGAGGCCCAGGCCATAAAGCTTGCCGTTGAGATAGCCTCCGGAATCAGTTGCAAGGTTAGCGACGGTAGAACTTAACGCATACAGGGTGGACGCACCCATTAGATGAAGATAGATAGACTTCCAGGGGCGGAGCGCGATAAGGGTGAAAGCACCCACAACCAGCACTAGCGTCACGTTCTCTATTAGGTAAAGACGGTCAAAACGCACCGCGTAGCTGATGGCGTTTCCCAAATACTGGTAGGGAAAGACAATATAACCATAAAGAAAGCTCCAGAAAAACAACAAGAGAAGGGAGTTTAATACGCCTCTGTGTGGCTTGCGGTCGGATAGGTTCTGATGTGGTGTGGTTGCGACCGCGGCCATCAGCGGTACGATGTGCAGAAACAGCGCCGGATCGGCAATCGAACTGTCGGGCGCATCGATGTGCAGACCAAGCTGGTAGTAGAGAGTAATGCACTGGTGAAGTGCCCAGAGGCCGTAGCCTGTTGCGAGGTACGCCCAGAACAACCTCCTCCCCAGCGTGTTCTGTATCCCGTTTTGGATAGCGAAAATTGCTGCCAGACACAGTAGAAGGAAATAACTGATCCCGCTATACGAAAGCACAAAAGATCCCGGCTTCACCTCGAGTGAAAGCACGGCTTTGATGACTACAATTCCGATCAGCGCCGTCGGCCAGAAAGAGAATCTTAGCCCCGTTCGGAGATTAGACGAGAATCGTTTCTCCATAATCCTCCCGAATTGTGACATACCCGGGCGTGGATGGTAGTGCCACGCATCGGTTGCGAGATGATTGAGAGTTCTCCGCCCACTAGTCGCAGGCGCTCCTGCATGCTCGTCAGCCCAAGCCCAGTACCCTTCGTTGCGGCTTCTGAATCAAAACCTGCACCGTGATCTTTGACAGTAAGCTGAACGTCTTGCCCACTTCCCCATAGTTTCACTTCGAAGCTATTTACCCCGCTATGCTTCGCGGCGTTGCGGAGCGCTTCCTGTAGCACTCGGAACAAGGGAAGAGAAAGGTCGGATGGCAGGCCAGCGGGCACATCATAGCTTTGAAAATCTATCTCCACTCCCTGATGCTCACAAAACTCTTTGCAGAAGTTCTTTGCCGCCACCTCAATGCCTAAATATTCTAGTTTCGAAGAGTGCAATTCGTGCGACAACGATTGAACATCGGTCGTTATATCGGTGGCTTGGTTTCGTAGATCGCCAATTCGCCTGCCGATCTCAGATCCTGAGTCAGGAATATTCCGTCGAACCACGTCAAGTTGTACCGCCAGAAACGCAAGTCGTTGAACGATGTCGTCATGCAATTCCCTCGCAATCCGGGTACGTTCCTGTTCGTGTGCTTCGATCAGCTTTCGGCTCATGTCTGAAAGCGCGTCTTCTGCCAGTTTGCGCTCAGTGACGTCGGTGCAACTACCTCGATAGCACCGCAGGGTTCCATCGGCGTTCAAAATGGGGATGCCGTTGACGGAGCCCCACGAGATGCGGCCATCCTTAGTTTCTACCGCGTGGATTACGTCCAGAAACGGTAGCTTCCGCTCAATGACCGCGAAGACGTCCGCCTTGAATGCCGTTCGTCCTTCTTCAGGATGAATGTCGTAGAAATGCATCCGGCCCACGACTTCTTCCGGCCGATAACCCCAGGAGGCCTGGGACACATGGCTGACATAGGTGAACAGACCCTGTGGATCCACCTCCCAGTGGGTGGTGCGGCTCTGCTCGGCTAAATCCAGAAACCGCGCCTCGCTCTCCCGCAGTGTTTGCTCCACCCGCTTGCGGTCGGTCACATCAACCCCAATCCCAACGAAACCAACAAAAGAGCCATCCTGATCAAACCTTGGCACTCCAAGGTCGAGAACCCATCGATACTCCCCGTCGTACCGGCGTAGCCGATACTCCATCTGGAATTCCTCTCGCCGATCAAAGGATTGCGTGAAGGTGTCGAAACACCGCTGCGAATCCTCCGGGTGGACACCTTCTGCCCAGCCGCTTCCAAGTTCGGAGTCCATGGATCGCCCGGTGAAATCCAGCCAAGGCTTATTGACGTAGGTGCAAAGTTTGTCGGTGCCGGACATCCAGATCATTACCGGCGCCGCCTTTGCGGCCATCATAGAGAGAGATACACTTTCCCGGCGTGAGAGGTCTTGCCGTTCCAGATCAACCGCAGTGAGCACAATCCCGCCAATAAGACACGCGCCTACCCCGAGACCCACAAGCGCCAGCGAGAAACCGCTTTCCCAGCGGTAGTGTATTTGTGCATCTCTGACGGCGTAGCCAAGCAACAATGTAAGCAGCGTTCCTGCGGGAAGCAGTCGTCGCAACATGGCTCCCCCCGCGTTATCGGCATGGAGAAGACGAACGATTCCCTCAGATGGGGTCGCATACTGCACCCCGATAGCGCCGATCAGCAAACCTAGCGCAGTCGGAACAGAAACATTACTGTGCGGACGAATCAGGTTTGGCACATGGGTGTCGTAACCGTGACTCACGATTGCCAGGGCGCCAAGAGCACCTGTCAATATCCCAAGGACGCGGGAAAACTGCCGCAGTACATGATGCCGGGAGTTCATTGGCAGGAGAGATAATCCGAGAAGCATGTATCCAATGCTGGTGTATTGGGACATCCGGCCTGGATAGAAAATGTAATTTGTATCGCGTATGAAAAACTCATCAATCCCGAAATTGCGGTGCAGGGAATACTCGCTTAACGTCAGTGCACCAATGAGAAACACCGCGATCGAAAAGAAGGTTAGGATGCGATGGTTACGACGCAACAGTGCAAGAGACCCAAGCATCATTGCGACGGCCGAGTTGGCCTTGATACCGGCTTCCTCGGGAATGAGGCTTTGCAGCCCTCGCACGTCGAAAGCCAGGCCCAGCAGAACCAACACGGCGAGGAAGAACATGATCCACCCCGCCACAGTCGCTACGTTTGCTGTCGCTCGGTGATCTGGTCGTGCTTTCGTTGTTCTCGTAAAGGACACTGCCCAATAATAGACACAGAGAACAGCTACCGTCTGCAATTTGAAACTAATTTACTCGGTGCTAGATCACGGCTCGACCAGGAAGTTCGATCTGGCTGGCGCCACTCGCCGCCGGCTTCGGCGCCAACTGCACAATCTCACGCTTCTCTGAAATCGATCGAAATACGGCGGGCACGGCGAACCAAGCTCAACAAGGCTGCGTCTGAAATGAGCCGATCTTCGGCTCTGCAACACCGCTCACGCTGGTAGGGAATTGCCGTACGCTTACACGCAATTCTCAGTGGGGCGTTGCGCAGGCCACGAGGCCGTGGGCCCAAGTCCCCCCTCCGGACACCGGAACTTCCCTGGCTCATCGATTAATAGGAATCGGTTTGCCTGGCTTGGAAGCCTCTCGGTTTTGAGGTGCCCCGTCTTGCATTCCCGGCGCTTCCAAACCGTAAAACTCCCGCAGCGACCCTTTACGTCCGTTGCAGTGCGCAAACAGTTGCAGGCCGAGACACGTTGGAGTGATATAGACTTGGTCGCTCGTCAACAAGACTGGAGAACCGGCACCTCTCTTTTCAATCAATCCGAGGTCAGACAGTCGCTGGAGGTCGCGTACAATCTGCCCCCCACGCGAACCCGTTGTCTGCGTAAGCTCTTGGACGTTGCACGCCAGTGGCTTTGCGAATATCAATCCTGAATCTGCCTCGACCTTGGTTGCTCTCGTGCATACAACTACGAGGATGCGGACCGGAAAAGTTGTCAATTGCGAGAACAATTCAACCAGCACGCCACTCAATTCGCCAATTCCATCGCCAGAGCAGGACGTGGCCAGCAGGCCTCCCCAGAAGTGTCTTAACCAGCTTTCGTCGGTAGATGAGCCGGCTTCAAGAATCCGCACAACCAGGCCTGGTTCAACACGCAACCTTTCTGGTGCGGATTCGACTGCAAGTTGGTTTTGAGCTTTGAGCAAAATTTCTATCGCGTTCCTTACCTTGTGATTACTCAATCTTCCCCTGAGCAATTGTCCAATTTCTTCACATCCCCCTGGACAAATCTGACCTAGAAACGAAACCGCTTCTGACATCCGCACCAGGCTCAACATGTCTTCCGGCTTCGCCTCTCCAATCAGGCTCTCCCTCAGACTCTCCCATTGGCGTGCTTCCGGGTCATCCTTCGAAAAAACAAACGCCAGGCCCACACCGTCCTTCCCGCATCGTGCAACCTTGGCGCGCACATCGACCCGGCGATCGGAATTCATTTCCAGCGGCCCTTCTCTTTGCAGGGTCAAAGTGACCAAAGTGCCGGGCTGCCATCGGTCTTTCGTAACAACGTAAACCCCAGATGGACTCACATCCCTGACGGCCTCCTGCACCAGGTCGGTTCCGTTCCAGCGGTACGCGGCAAATTGTTCCACGGTTCGCCGCTCCGCTCGTGTGACATCGGGCTCTAAAAAGCTCTCAAGCCAGTTCTTGCGCTTCGTCATAGGTCTCGCTTCCATCTCCGATGGGAAAGTCAACCGCGATTCTAACGGACCCTTTAACAGATTCGAAGTGCTCCAGTGCCGTTGGCTGATTCGGAAGTACTGCGAGAACGCATAAAAACCGGCGGAATCGAGCCCGCGGGGTGAACCTGACGAACCTCATGGCCTTGATCGACCTGATCGGACCCGATGAACCTTTGCGCGCCGCGCTGTGCCGGGTTGCCGGCCGGTGGCGCCCGCCGCCACTTCTCGCGCCCCGATTGCGCACGAAAGTCTAACACCCGGAGCTTTCCCTTAGGACCATCGTCATCTCGCCGCAACTGTTTTCGATGGAACGCGAAACAAGCTTCGTGGTATTCCGGTGTCAGTAACAAAAATTTGCATCACGGAAATAGTGTGCGCGGCAGTTGACTCGAGCAGAAAAGGGAGCCTATGGACCGCAGCAAGTTCACCATCTCAGTCGTCCCTGACGCCAGCAACCGAGCGTCCAACGGTCCGCGGATCGTACCCGACAAAAGCGCGGAGTGGGATGCCAAGTGGCTTCGTCCCAATCTCGGCGCTGCAAAAGCGCTTCAGCTTCCCAAGGACCCCGTGCCCGTCGAAGACGCTTCACCCGAACCGAAGCAGTCCGACCCGCTCACCATTCGATTCCTCCGCTGGCTCTTTCCCGACGTCAATCAGCGCCGCGCCAAACGGTACCCGATCCCTGGCGTGGTTGCGTACTACTGGACCGGAGGCGCCACGTACTCCTACCATGTCGGCGACATCTCTGCCACCGGGCTCTTTCTGCTCACCAAGGAGCGGTGGGCGCCCGGCACGCTCATCCAGATGATGCTTCAGAAGCAGGACGGCCGCGTCAATAGCCTTGAGAATTCACTCTCCGTGCTCTCTGAACTCGTGCGCTGGGGCGAGAATGGCGCTGGGTTCAATTTCATTCTCACCGACTATGACAACGTCCCTGACTACGGAGTTCTCCCCGGAGAAGCAATCGACAGAAAATCGGTCGAGCGATTCCTGACCAAAATCGGAGCGCCCGGCTCTCGGTAAATCACCCAGCGCGGTCCGACATCTGGGTCAATCACTTGGCGCGGAACCTCCGCCCTCATTTCTGTATCGCGGCTTCGCAACTCGTCCTCAATTGTCCGCAAAAGAAAACGCAGTGAAGCATGCGCTTCACTGCGTTTATCGAGGCCAGTTTCTAGAAGAGGAACTTCCCGCCAAACTGCCATGTGCGCGGATCCTGCGTGGAGGTCACCTGGCCAAAGTTTCCATCGGTAAATCCGGTGTCGATTCCGTTGAACTCCGTATGGTTGAAGGTGTTATAGGACTCGAACCGAAGTTGGAATCGGGGACCCTCGGTCGAGGCCAACGGAAACTCCTTGAACAGGCTCAGGTTCCAGTTGAAGAGACCCGGACCTACGATGGAGTCCTTGCCCGCAGTGCCATAGCCCTGGTTAGCTCCTCCATCCCACGGGGCGATCGGAGCTGAATACGCACCAGTGTTGAACCATGCGAGCTGCTTGTGGGGGTAGCTCCTGCTGCTCCGATCGAAGTTCGGACGATTGGTCGTGCCACCACCCAATCCCAGCGTGTCCGGGGAATAGGTGACGTTGACGGGGTTTCCGCTTTGAGCCACGGTAACACCGGAGAACGTCCAGCCACCCAGCAATAGCCGCATGGCTGTACCCCGATCCTGGAACGAGGCGAAATTATAGATGTAGTTGGCGTTGAATACATTCCGCCGGTCGATGACGCCCGAGCCGCGGTCGTACCTGGTGTTAAACGGATCGGAGAGCGTCGCGCCTGCGCCCTGTTGGGTTGTCGAACCCAGGTCGCCGCTCTGGATGTCGATCTCATGGCCATAGGTATACGACAGTTGGAGAGTCAACCCATGACGGTTCTGCATGCGCAGGCCCGCCTGGAACGAGTTGTAGGTGCTGTTCGTCGTATTCTCCACCTGCGTTATCCCGCCGAAGCCCTGGTAAATCCTGTAGAGGTTCGAGTTCGCTCCGTTGACGGCGACCCTTTCCCGGTCCGGGATGTCGTTGATAGGCAGGGTGTTGATAGCCCGCTGAACGTTCTGGTGCCATGCGCTCATGCCGACATACTGGAACTGAGCGACGACAGCTCGAGCTATTTCGCGCTGTACTCCCAGGCTGTATTGCTGTGTGCCCGGGGATGGGTAGGCATATTGCAAGCTGCTAAAGCCGCCAGGGAAGAACGGAACCGCAGCAGTTTGCCCCGTTTTGTTGCTGGTATTCGGGTCCGAAAAGTAGACCGCGCTGACATTGGGCTGATACGCGTTCGGCGGATTCACGTCTGTGCCATAGATATCGTTGCCCTGCACGCGTTCGAAGAACAACCCATAACCGCCGCGGACGACTGTTTTGTTGGCCTTGTCGACGTTGTAGGCAAAACCGATCCGCGGCTGCCAGGTCCCGTAGTGATTCTCCACCAGGCCTCGCGGAAATCCATCCACTCCTGCCAACTTGACGCCATTCAGATAGAACGGAACTGGCGCGCCGGGCGGCTGGCTGAAGCCGGGGCCGGCAGGATTCAGACTTCCCGTGACGGGATCCGGCGTTTGTGCGTTCGCGGCGCTGAAATCGGCCGGAACGAAGTTTGATGTCCGGTTGTCCTTTTCATACACGTGCGGCAGGCCATCAAAGCGGATACCGAGATTCAGGGTAAGCCTCTGTCGAACGTGCCAGTTGTCCTGCGCATAGAAGGAAAAGGTGTTGTTCAGCCAGTGAAAGATGTCCTGCTTGTTCAGTTGCTGGTACGTGCTGGCAAAGCCCAGCAGGAAGTTGGCATAGGCGTCGCCGGAATAAGACGATTGGTTGAAGGTGTAGTCGCCCTGGGTATTGGCCTGCTGCTGCTGGTTCTTGTCGTTCCGCATATAAGCGGCCCCGAACTTGAACTGATGGTTTCCCTTGCTCCACGACAAATCATCGCGCGGCTGGTAATTGAGATACGAATTCCGCCACGGCCAGTAATTCACATTCCACTCCGTGTTCGGCGCGCCGCTGAAGGTTATTGAGGGCATCCGGCTCAGCGCGTTATTGCCAGTGAAAATGCCCACCGCAGACCAGCCGGCGGGTTGTGCATAGATTCCGACCGGCGAGATATTGATGGTGTTTCCGTTCACGTTGAAGGATGTTTCATTCAGGATCGTCGGAGAAAGCGACTGGGTCAGCTTGATGACCGTTCCCCATGTCGGGTTGTTGAATACATCGCCGACCGTGACATAGCTGTCGCCGTCCCACATGGATGGGTAAATGGTCTGGTCCATCGAATCGTGAATCCAGTGACCCATCAAGTGATACTTGTCGTTAAAATTATGGTCGATGCGAACCACGTCCTCGCGAACGTCCGTTGGCTGTTTCGGCGAGGCGATGTACTGTGTGCCATTGGCAGTATTCGGCTTGGGAATCGCGCCGCTGCCCATGAACAGAACCGCGTTGGGATCAAACAGGTTGGCGGGGATGGTATAAACTCCCTTGCCAGCGAGATGAAACGGCTGTCCGGGGACCAGTGAGTCCGATTGGTAAATCGCGAGCTTGGCGGGGTCCACGGTGGCTGGAACAATCAGCGGATTTCCACTGAGCGGGACGTACTGCAAATCGCTGCCCGCGGTGGGGAAAAACTGCGCCGGAATTGTATTCGTAACGCTCGGATTGGCACCCTGGACAAGCCTGCGCCACTCTTCGTTCACGAAAAAGAACGTCTTGTTCTTGATGATTGGGCCGCCGACATTTCCACCGAAAATATTCAAGCGAAGTTCGGGTGTGGGCACGTCCTGCTGCTTGAAGAAGTAATATGCGGCGTTATACGCATCGTTGCGGTTGAACTCCCACAGCGCGCCGTGGAATTTTTGCGTCCCGGATTTGAGAGCCATCAATACGGTGCCGCCGGAGTTGATCCCGTAGTCAGGGGTGTAGTTGCTGGCGAGAGTCTGGAACTCGGACAACGCGTCCGGACTGACCGCTACATCCAGCCTGCCGCCGCTGCCGCGGTCATAAACTTCGCCGCCGTCAATCAACCAATTGTTGTGGTCCCATCGCATGCCGTTGAAGTTGATTTCGGCGCTGCTGCCTTGGGCGCTTACACCGTTGAAGGCGGGCAGCGTATTGGTGACCCCGGTGCCCGCAGTGACCAGCGACATCATGCTGCGGCCGTTTGTGGCCAGTTGCAAAACCTGCTCGCCTGTGATCAGCGAACTGACTTCGCTGGTATCCGTCTGCACCGCAAGCGCAGCGGCATTCACCACAACAGACTCGCTTGCCGAACCCACTTGAAAAGCCACATCGGCGCGGACCGTCGCGGCCACATTGATGACGATGCCTGTCTTGGTATAGTTCTTGAATCCGCCTTTCGTTGCTTTGAGATTGTATGTACCGACGGCGAGTCCGGGAATCTCATATAAACCGGATGCGCCTGATTGGGTGGTGCGTACTTCGCCGGTATCTGCCCGGGTGACTGTGATCGTGACCCCCGGTACCGCCGCTCCTGTTGGGTCAGTCACCTGGCCAGTGATCGTTCCATTCTCCTGCGCACTCGCAATTGCGAACGCACCCAGAAGAAACACACATATCCTCCAGAGATTTTTGAGGTCTCTCATCTGCTGCCTCCTGAAGTCGACGTGCATTGTCCGGAGAGACTCTGCTCTCCTTTCGTGTCTGCGTTATGACTGGGAAGACTTGCAAATCAAACTTGCTTCGTGCCAATACCGGAAGGCTTGCACGACAGACTATCGTCTAAACATCGGCTCTCAAAGGACATGCCCTTTAGTGCCGGTCAAAGTCTTTATGCGGGCTAGAGGACCGTCGCGAGATGAATGTCGGTCAAACGGTTTATTTCTGACCCACCGAAAATTAAGCGCCAATTTTCTTTCGCTGTCAAGCCCCGCTACCCGGCGTTGATCACAAATCGCTAATGTTCATGAGGGTATGAAGCACATTCATCAATTGCATAAAGTCGCATTTGATATTCACAAGATACAAACTCGACGGCAACCAAAACAGCAATCAGCAAACCTGGCGCTTGTGTGAACGCTTGCACAGTTTCCGAATTCTCTCCGAACTCGCCCGACACTTCAACTCGTAAATCCAGATCACTCCATCTCCCCTGTTCGGAAAAATGTGCCCTCACGAGCCATCGAGGCCACACCAATGAAATCAGTTTTCCATTGCTTCTTCAGCTTTCTTCCAGAACTCGAACCGCGCCACAATGAACGGGTCGCAAGTGTGTTCCCGCTCGAATCTCGGCAACTCGGCCTCATCCCGCACGTTCGCAATTGTTTCGAAGCAGTGGACGCAGGTGGCCTCCAGAGTCCCATCCCGATTCGAACGATGAGTGAAGTTATATGCCACCAGTTTTATCCAGACGAGGAAAGAGTCAGGCAAACCGCCCAGTTAGTAGAGCCTCACTACGCGGCAGCAATACCGGCAGCAGCAACACTTTGGGAACTCTCCACTTTATGCTTGAAGCAAGTCGCGCAAAGGACTGGTCTCTTCTGCGTCGGCTTGAATGGTACGGTTGTGTGGCTCCCACACGCTGCACACGTCACAGGCGTTTCAACTCGCCGTAGCCTCTTGCCGTTGGTCGCTGAATCTCTCTTCGCCTTGCATAGTCTGCAGTGTTTCGGTTCGTTGACAAATCCCTTCTCGCGATAGAACTCTTGTTCGCCCGAAGAAAATACAAACATCACACCGCAACTGACGCACTGGACATCCCGGTCAGCAAAAGACATGAGCCCTCCTATACGCTCACCAGATTCAAAAGGGTCAGATTGAGGACCGCAGTCGTACGGGGAATCTCGCTGCGTAGGGCAGGATCATAGGCTTATGCACATGGGAAAGTATGTACGGTACCTGACATTTTGGAGGAGTGTTTTAGATAATCGTTTAACCCGCAACTTGGAAACATTCCCCCACTCATGTCATCAGCGCGCCTGTATCCGGACAGGAAAAGCACCTTGCATTCCGCGCAACCGGCAAAAGCAAATACATCCATCTCTGATGATCGAAAGACGCAGGAGGTGAGCGCGGTGATTTGAAGCTGCCGTTATCGCCCGCAGCTGTTGTTTTGATTTGATGAGCACGAGTAACGTCTTGTGTCGGATGGGAGACTCATCATGGATGCCCCTACCGTCCATAATCAACAAATGAACGATCATCGTAATTGGCGCGTCATCCAGGCATCCAGGTTTAGAGACGACGTGATTATCACGTTTGCGGACGGCAGAGCGGCAATATACTCGGCAGCTCTTCTTTTTGCTATGTTTCCCAACGCAGACGAATTGTTTGAAGAGGAAGACTCGCACGATCAAAATCGCTGAGATCGCGAATCAGCGAAACATGAGAAGTGCAGCTGAGGCGGCAGCTTGAGAAGTGCACAGTCCTATTCCGCGCCGAAGTTCGGTCTCGGCTGTGATGTGATTGGGTGATTGGAGTGGCTGATGGTTTTATGGTGCGCCCGGAGAGATTCGAACTCCCGACCTACTGATTCGTAGTCAGTGGAAAAACAATCTTGCAGGTTATTGCATCCCATCGCATTGAAACGATAACAAGTGCATGATCAATAAATTAGATCGTTTTCAGCGACTGCAGCACTGACCGGTGCCGACTGAAAAGCAACTTGCAGATGCTTCGACTGAGGCGCTGCGGCGACTTTCTCTCAACGCCACAGCGATTGTGGTGAATTGAGAGGAGTGATCCGCCTTACGGATCTGACGGCCGCTTCGGCGATTCCAGTCAACCCACCTGCTTTAACTTCTCTTGCATTGTGCCGATAGTCCCCATGCAGGAGTGTAAATAGTCATGGAACAATGCCTCGACGTTGAAGTCCGGTCGGTGAAATACGCTACGCGGCAGCCGATTTTCGCTAACGAAGGGACTGTTATCGGCTACAAACTTCTCTTTCGGACCGACGTCGTCAGCCATTTCTCTGCTTCTAGCTCAGACGAGTCCGGGACCGCTGCGATTGAATTGTCAACGCTCCTCAGCCTCGACACCCTCTGCGACCGCCGCTTGGCGTTCATCAATTGCAATCGCGACGTCTTGCTGCAGCGCGGCCTGTCGTTGCTTCCATCTCAAATGGTTGTTGCTGAAATCGAGCCAGATGTCATCGTAGACGATGCCATTTTCCAAAGGTGTTGTGACCTCAAAAATGATGGCTACCGAATTGCGCTAGCAGACTACTCCTCAGGAGACCTAAGGGAATCGATTGCGCATCTCGCCGACTTCATCTTCATCGACCTGCAGCGGACCGGGTTAGAAGAGACTCAAAGCATTATCGGATTCCATCGTTGGAAGCATTCCGGTCTGATAGCTACGAACGTCGAAACCCGCGAAGATGCGGAATATGCCCGTAACGCTGGCTTCCAATTCTTTCAGGGCAACCACTTCCGGAAGCCGGAGTCGATGCGAGCACGCACAGCTCAAATCAATCGCACCGTGTACTTGCGCCTGCTCCAGGCTGTTTGTCAGCCTGAACTCCACTGGGACGCTATTGAGGAACTCATCAAGAGTGATGCGACTATCTATTACAGATTCATGCGCTTCGTTAATTCCGCTGGAGTTGGAATTCGATGTGAGATCCGCTCCGTGTCCCAAGCGCTTGGGTTGCTCGGCGACGACGAGATACGTCGCTGGTGCCGTCTCTCCGGGATGTTCGAGATGTCACAAGGCCGGCCCGGCGACCTGTTGCTTTCCGCACTGGTCAGAGCCCGATTTGCTGAGTTGCTTGGCCAACGTATCGAGCATGACCGAACCGATCTGTTTTTGGTCGGCTTGCTCACGCTTATGGATACGATCCTCGAGATCCCAATGAGTGCCATTATTGAAGGCCTGTCTCTTGACGATGTCTCAACAACATTTCTTCTGGAGCACGAGGGCAGCCTGCGGCCAGTTTTCGAGCTGGTTTTTGCGGTCGAAACCGGTGCATGGGGTTCCGTCCTCCAGTCATGCCAGCAGCTTCATGTGCAGGAGGACTTCGCGGCGCAGTGCTATTCGAGCGCGATGGCCTGGGCGCAAGTTCTCACGGATTCCATCTGAATCTGCTAGCAACGAGATGGACCGATCAAGAATCGGATTCTGCGTAAGCGTACTCTGAGTCTTTCAATTACCCACAAGTTGAACTCCGATCATGATACCCAGTTCGATGTCTGTCAGTCGCGACAAGCCTCTCCAAATGACGGTATTGCCGGGTGGCGGGTCGTGCGCTCGGGCGAGATAACCTCCAAGGCGAGCGAGTTTGACGATGTAGTGGCCCAGTGCGGGGGCTGCAGGAGGTGAGCCCTTGTTCGGGATGAGTTCGTCGAGAAGATATTGATCGAGTTCCGTGAACGCCTCTGTCGGCGCGGCGTCGTGGCGCGTTCGATTGAGCATGGTGATCCAGAAGATTCTCCAGCTCAGGATGGTCAGGATGGCGATGAGATTCACGAGTCGTTCGGCGGTTCTGAGTTTAGCTTCTTCGGCTCTACAGCCGGATTTGAGGATTTTGTGAAAGGTCTCGATCTTCCATCGCTGTGCATACCACTCCAACTTCTCGATTGCATCCAGGCAGGAGCGCACCGGCAGATTCGTGAGCAGTTTCCATTCGATTCTTTCGCGATCCTTTGGGATGTTTGTTTCGGTGGCATGGATAGCGGTGAGAATCAGTTCCGGATAATGCTTCTGCTTGCTGATCGGGGGACGAACCACCATGCGGCGGAAGCGCAGTTCGAGCACTGCGGTCGAAACTTCCCCATGCTTGTTGCGTACCTGGAGCGAGTGCAAGCCCCGTAAATCCGAGCCTTTCATTTCAGCGACAACTGTCGTCGTGCCTTCACTGGCCAGCCGGTCAACACAAGTGCGGACCAGGAATTGCGTATTCATCTCCTGTGCGAGGCAGAACAGCTCATATATATCGCTCTCCCGATCGCCGATGTGAACACAGCGCTTTGGATCGCCCAGCAGTTCTGTGGCTTGACGCAGATTCTCCAACCAGCGAATACTTTCCTTCTTTTCTATCGGCACACGTGTGGGGTTGATCCTGCGCTTCAGAGCATTTGCACCGTGAAACTTGTCTCTATTCCAGAATTTGATGGCCGCCAGCCCCAGCGGTAACCCTTCTCGGGTAGTCACCAAGCTGGAGTGCATCAGAATGCCGCAACTGGTGTAAAGCCCTGCACGTCCTTTGTGGCCCGCTGGTATCTTCTTCAGGATTCCGATCGATGCTGAGTCTTCATGGCGATAGGAAAACTCTGTCGTGTCGTGAAGGATAAGAACCGGAGAATCGCTTGTCGCCACGAACCGCTCCCGTGTAGAAGCGAAGTGACCTGCCAGGATGTTGCCTTCACTGACTCGATCATTCCCAAAAAACCGATAGGCGGCCTTGGTGTTGGCCCAGTCCTGGCACGCCCACGGAGTGGACGAACCCACTCGGCTCGATAATTGCTCCAGTAGTTGTCGCAGTCGTTTGCCGTGCCGAGCGTCGGGAAAAACGCATCCCATCAACTCATTGTCTATCCACGCATCCCTTCCCGCCGAATCTGCCGCTGGCTTCTGCTCAATGCAATGAGACAACCGTTTGGCTTTCATGGCTCTTACTGCGCCATGGACTTCTTCTCAGTGTAAGTACCACACTTGAGGCGGAACATTCCGCATCAATATTTAAAAGAGTTCAACTTGTGGGTAATTGAAAGTCTCAC
>NZ_JBARMD010000158.1:0-1545 GCF_049802275.1 Occallatibacter sp.
GGCGGGCGCCGCTCGCAACGCACCAAGCCCGCGCGGCCCTGTGTGCAGCACCTCGTTGGCAAATATGGGCATCAACGCAACCGCGCCGCCAAGCAGCACGACGAAGAGATCCAGCGACATCGATCCCAGCAGCAATGGTGATCTGCGCACATATTGGAACCCTGCCAGCACCACCTTCAGCGATGCGGCGCGATGCTCCATGCGTCCGGGGCGCACGTGCAAACTGAAAATCAGCGCCAGGAACCAGGCAAGCGTCAGCAGCGTGAATATGTACACGATGCCTGCTCCTTCAAGGCCCGCACCGCGAAGAATCTGCAGCAGCGGCAGCGTAAACAGCAGTCCGCCGAGGGCGGGCCCGGTTACGTTGGCCAGCTGAAAAATTGCTCCACCCCACGTCACCGCATTCACGAAGTGCTTTTCAGGAACCAGGTGAGGCAGCAACGCGGAACTCGCCGGGGCCGAAAACGCGCGGCCCGTGCCGATCAGGAAAAGGACCGCGTAGATGTAGGAGACGCGATGCGTTCCCGTAACCGCTTGCGCAAGCAGTGCGGCCGTGCAGAACACCTGCAGCGCATAGCAGCAGAGAATGACGTGACGCCGGTCGAAGCGGTCGGCCACATGGCCTGCCGGCAACAGAAACAGCAGCCCGGGCAAAAACAGCGCCAATCCCGTATATCCAAGATCGAGCGCTCGATGCGTAATGGAATAGACCTGCCAGGCGACGGCGACTGCCTGCGCCTCGGCACCCAGAATCACAGCCACACGCGCCATCTGATATCGGCGGAAGTCGCGATAGGCAAATGCCTCCATCCCTCGTAGCGCAGGCTTGGTGGAAGGGGAATCCATCTCCTGCCTAGGTTAACCGCTCAAAGTGACCTCGCGAAAGGCTCGGCCACTCTGCCCCTGCCGCGCAAAAGGGCCTTTGACTGTGCTCCCTGTATCCTGATCATTGGAACTGCCCGCCCAGCCTGACCACCACGCGGAGCCGAGCAACATGGCCGCAGCAGCCGTGGCTCTCTGCGGCGTTTGCGCTTTTCTCGAGCTTTATTGCACGCAGCCCCTGCTTCCGCTGCTGGCGCACATCTTCCACGCGTCCAAAACCGGCGTCGGCATGACCGTCTCCGCCGCCACCCTCGGCGTGGCCATCTCTGCCCCCGTCTTCGGCGCCGTTACCGAGCGACTGGCCCGCAAGCGCGTCATTGTCATCTCAATCCTTGGCGTCTCGATTCCCACTCTACTCGCCGCAACGTCAACCTCGCTCATGCAACTTATCTTCTGGCGATTTCTGCAAGGCATCATGGTGCCCGGCATCATTGCCGTTGTGGTCACCTATATTGGGGAAGAGTGGCCGCCTGATCGTGTCGCCCTCATCATGAGCTTTTACGTCAGCGGAACGGCTCTTGGCGGCTTTGTCGGCCGCATCGCTGCTGGGATCCTCGCCGAATACTTCAGCTGGCGGATCAGTTTCCTCGCACTCGGCGCCGCGTCGCTCGTGGGAGCCGCAGCGGTCGCTGCGTGGCTGCCCCACGGTCATCGCCGTGCGAC
>NZ_JBARMD010000159.1:0-4152 GCF_049802275.1 Occallatibacter sp.
GTGAGCGCCTCCTTCGAAGGCAGGTTCGTGAACAGTTTTGACTGATCATCGACGACCCATGGCGTGTGGTAGAGGATAAAGAGAAAATCCACCTGCCTGGGCAGGTGATCGAGCTGAGCTGCAAACCAGGTGGCCTGCGTGCTTGTGCCTCCTGCCGGCGAGGTCATATCGAGTGAGATCACTTCTACGCTGCCCATCAGCACAGAGTAGAAGCGGTGGCCCTTAATGCCGGGAAAGTTCTTCAGATAATTCGCAATTCCCTCGGGATTGCCGCCGCGGACTTCGTGATTCCCAATCGTGGGGAGTTGCAGGATGTGGTTTTGACGCCAAAGCGCAGTCTCGTCGCGAAAGACCTGCCAGTCAGCATCGCTCGCGCCGACGTAGGGCATGTCGCCGGTTAGGAGCAGCACTTCGGGATTCTCCTGGGCAACCCGCTCTGCAAGCCACTTGCGGATTCGCGGGTTGGTTCCGATCTTCACCGAGGGATCGGTAAACCGCATGTCACCATAACCCACCATGTGCATGGGAGAACCCGGCTGATATTTTGCAATCGTGAATGTGGGGTTTACATCGATCTTCTCAGGCGATTGAGCAGACGCGATGAGAAAGAGCGCGCACGCGAGAACGGCAATCGGGAAGGTTCGCGCACGCCGCCTCCTCAGGGTTTCTCGAAGTGGTAGATGCACAGGTTCAGGCTACCATCCAGCGCCGAGGTCGCCCAAGCTCCGACAAATGGCGAGTGGATGCAAAGCCGAGATGTGACCCAACGCCAGCCTCGACCTTTTGTGAGCAGGACACCTGCGACTCTGTATCCACAGTTTCACAGAAACTGTGAAGCTGTGGGATTTGAGCGAGAGACCGAGTGATGCGGCATGGGTTAGATGCGGTCGTAGATGGTCTTCACAGTTTCACAGGGGGGAGGGGGGAGGGGGTGCAAGATCGCAAAGAGATGCATGGAAGGGCGGGTGAAAGACCGCCTCTTCGGATCGACATCCGAAGAGATGACGAGGGTGATGTAGTGCGTGGGCATCAGATACTCCTGCACCTCTGATTGTGCGCCGGAGAGGTGAAACTGCATGCAAAAACGCGAAAGTTTTTGCACGCGTGGAATCTGCGGGTTGGAAGGCCGGGGAGCGATGTTGCACTTGACAGAGGTTGAGGTGAACCCCTTGGGTGAGACAGTCGCCAAGGGTGGGATGGGACGGACAATGACAGGGCCGATGATCGGGCGGCCCAAGACTTGAAGTTCAGATTCGAACCGACCGTCCTAGAAACCACTCATGACGCGCACCGATTTGAAGATTGTGGAGCAAGAAGTTGAACACTTTCCCGGGGAATCCATGTGACACAACTCACAGATGCCCGAAAGATGCGACAGGTATACAAATTCAAACGAGCAAAGTGATTTCTCTCACGAGCAGTAATTCCTGCCGCGCCCATCAATCTGGAAATGCATCATCCCGATGTTGGCTGGCTTAAATTTAAACTGCAGCTTTGAGCGCTGCCTGATCGCCTTGACGGGATGAGGTTTGGAACCTAAGCTCAAACCAGCGGCCTGTCGCAGTGGGCTCTTTCTGCCCAATGGGGATGCCGCACATTTTGCGGACCATTGCAGACAGGGTGTACATGATTCCCTACCACTGGCAATACCTTCCACTTCTGATGCAAATCCTTTTTGCCATTGGACTTGCGGCGATAATGGTCCTTGCGTCCTGGTTTGTCGGGCGCCATCGCAATCTCCCCGTGAAGCTGGCTGCGTACGAATGTGGAATTGAAGCAGTTGGCGACGCGCGCGCACGATTCAGCGTGCGCTTTTACATGGTGGCCATGCTGTTCATCCTGTTCGATGTGGAAGCGGTCTTCATGATGCCCTGGGCAGTCATCTACCGGCAGCTGCCGCATATCACCGGACAAAGACTCTTCGGTTTCTGGGAAATGATTGTGTATCTCGGTTTTATTGCGGTGGGTCTGTACTACATCGTGCGCAAGGGCATTCTGAACTGGAGCATGGACAAGGCGGACCTCTAAGAATGGCAGACGCTCCAAAGGAAACTCTCGCGGGAAAGCAAGCTGTGCTGGAAGGGCTGCCCGATCATCCGGCGGTAAAAGCGCTTCTTGCCTGGAACGCCGATGCATTCACCGATGCCCTCTTCGATCGCGGCGAACTCACCTTGACGGTGACGCCGGAAACCATCTGCCAGGCCGTAGCCGCAGTCAAGGATGCCGGTTACAACGCATTCGAAGACATGACTGCCGTGGACTGGCTACCGTCTGAGCCGCGCTTTCAGCTCAGCTACCACATTCTTTCGCATCAATATAAGGAAAGAATCCGTCTGAAGACCTGGGTAGACAGTTCCGATCCGGCTATTGAATCGATCACCTCGGTCTGGTCGGGCGCGAACTATTACGAGCGCGAAGTGTTTGATCTTTTCGGGATTCGTTTCGAAGGGCATCCGAATCTGCGCCGCATCCTGATGCCTGATGATTGGGTGGGACATCCGTTGCGCAAGGACTACCCGGTGGAGGGCTACCGCTGATGGTCGATGTCGGAACACCCATCCTGCAGGCTCCTCCAGCGGAGGGCGCACGCGACCAGCACATGGTCCTGAATATGGGACCGCAGCACCCGTCCACGCATGGTGTGTTGCGCCTGGTGCTGGAGATCGACGGCGAAATTGTAGTCCGGCTCTATCCGGAAATCGGTTATCTGCACACGGGTATTGAGAAAACCTGCGAGGCTAAGTTTTATCAGCAGGTTGTTCCGTTGACGGATCGCGTGGACTATCTCGGCCCCATGGCCAACAATCTCTGCTACTGCCTTGCCGTCGAGAAGCTGCTGCAGTTGGAGATTCCGGAACGAGCCGTGTGGATCCGCGTGCTGCTGACCGAACTAACGCGTTTGAATTCGCACCTGATCTGGCTCGGCACGCATGCCATGGACATCGGCGCGCTGACGGTCTTCCTATACACCTTCAGGGAACGCGAAGATATTTTGCGCATCTTTGAAGCGGTATCCGGGCAGCGCATGATGACCAGCTACTTCCGCGTCGGTGGATTGTCGATGGAGCCGCCGCTGGATCTGTTCGATCGCATCCAGGCATTCATCAAGACGTTTCCGGAAAAAATCGATGAGTATTCGAACCTGCTGACGGGAAATCCGATCTTTCGCAATCGGCTGATGGGGGTTGGACATTTGTCGCCGGAAGACGCGATTGCGCTCGCCGTGACAGGACCGACGATGCGCGCTTCCGGTATCGATTTCGATTTGCGGCGCGATATGCCGTATTCGAGCTACGAGAAGTTCCAGTTCAAGGTACCAGTTTCAAATCGGTGCGATTGCTGGGGAAGGTACGAAGTGCGTTTGCTCGAGATGCGCGAATCGATCGGCATCATTCAGCAGGCGTTGGACGGGATGCCGAGCGGCCCGATCAAAGCCGATGCGCCGAAGATTGTGCTGCCGGATCGCGAGAAGATGAAGACGCAGATGGAAGCGCTGATCCATCACTTCAAGATCGTGACTGAAGGCTTCAACGTTCCGGCCGGTGAGGTTTACCAGGGGATTGAATCGGGCCATGGGCAGATGGGGTATTACGTGGTTTCGGATGGGACAGCGAAACCGTATCGCGTGCACATGCGGTATCCCGGTTTTGCGAGCTTGCAGGCACTCGAAACCATGTGCAAAGGGCGCATGCTGGCCGATGTAGTCGCGGTAATCGGGTCGATTGATATTGTGCTGGGGGAGATCGACCGCTGATGCCGGAGACGGCTCAGTTGTACGTGGAACTTTGGGTATCGCTTGCTTCCCTGCTCCGCAGCTACACCGCGGCGCATGGCCTGAATGGGAACAGGCAGGCGACGGTCGAGTTAGGGGAAGAGCAGATTACAGTGCGTCACGCGGACGCGTGGCTCGATTTGAAACGGAACGGCGCGCACGTGATGTGGAAGCGCGACGACGGACGGAGCGGAATGCTGGAGTTTACTGAGGCTGGGCGGTTGAGATGGTTGGAACCCAGGTCTCAGAATCGAGACCTCGGGCACCCAGAGGAAGAGATGGACATGGCGGCTGAGGCATGGGCGCGGGAGTTGATGCGATGAGTCCGGAGACGATGAGCATCTTCTCGCCCAAGGTAGCGGCCCGGTTTGATGCGCTGG
>NZ_JBARMD010000160.1:0-2907 GCF_049802275.1 Occallatibacter sp.
GTGCGCTTCTACCGGCTCACACCTGATGGCCGCGCGCAATTGAAGGCCGAACTCGCCGGCTACGACCGCGTCACGCAAGCGATCCAGGACATTCTGCGCACCGCATAGGAGATTTCCCCATGGGCGAGCTTTGGCGCCGCATCCTCTATCTCATCAACCGCCGCCGCATCGATGCCGAACTCGAGGCCGACATGGAGTTTCATCGCGAGATGGCATCCCGCGCCGGCCGCTCCAACTTCGGCAATACCTTACGCATGCGCGAGCAATCCCGTGAAGCCTGGGGCTGGACGTGGCTCGATCGCCTCATGCAGGACTTGCGCTATGGCGTCCGCATCCTCGTCCGCTCGCCGGGATTCACCGTCATGGCCGTTCTCATTCTCGCCATCGGCATCGGCGCTAACGTCTCCGCGTTCAGCCTTTTCAACATGGTCGCGCTTAAACCCCTGCCCGTCCGCGATCCCGCATCTCTCGTCCGTCTCGAGCGCCGCTCACCCGACAACTACACAAGTGAGATGGCATTCCCTTCATTCCTCTTTTATCAACAGAACGCACGAACCCTCTCCGCCGCGATGGCCGTGCTCGGCGTGCCTCCCATGCAGATCGATGATGATCTGCAACTCACCAGCGCCTCTTTTGCGACTCCCAACTACTTCACTGAGCTCGGTACTCCCGCCGCATATGGCCGCCTCTTCGAGGCTTCGCGGGATGCCTCGCCGGCATCTCCGCCGGCCGTCATCCTCAGCTACGAACTGTGGCAACACCGCTTCTCCGGCGATCCCTCCGTTATTGGCCGCGTCATTCACATCAACAGGCGGCCTGCCACCATCATCGGCATTACCCCGTACACCTTCGCCAGCCTTGGCGGTCAACATCCAGAACTGTGGATGCCGATGGCACAACAACCCTATTTCATCGAAGGCAGTAAAGCCCTCAACGACTGGAACGATTCGAGCGTCCGCATGTGGGGACGCCTCGCCCCCGGTGTCAGCGCCAAAGCCGCTGAGCAGGAGTTGCGCGCCCTGACAGATCAACTCCGTAAGCAGCACCCTGAAGCTGTCTGGGACAACGAATTCATCCAGAGCTCTCCTGGAGGCCACCTCCAGGTAATGCAGCCCGAGATGTATCGCATCGCCGCCATGGTGGCCGTGCTCACGCTGCTCATCCTCGCCGTCGCATGCGCCAATCTCGGCGGCTTGATGCTTGCACGAGCCGTAGCCCGCCAGCACGAGATCGGAATCCGTATCGCCATCGGTGCCGGCCGCACTCGCATCCTGCGCCAACTCCTCACCGAAAGTCTTCTCCTCTCCTCTCTTGGATCGGTTGCCGGTCTCGCCCTCGGCTGTCTCGTGATTCGTCTCTTACTCACTGCTCCCAATACGCCGCGCTGGTTAAGCGCGACGCCTGATTGGCGCGTTCTGGCCTTCACCGCGGTTACAACGGTGCTTGCTGCCGCGTTCTTCGGGCTCGCACCTGCACTGCAGATTGCGCGCCAGCGCCAACAGAAGACGATTGTGCGCCAGGTGCTGGTCGCCGCGCAGGTCGCAGCGAGCTGCATACTTCTCATCGTGGCGGCCCTGTTGCTGCGCGCGACACAGCACGCCCTCTATACCGACCCGGGATTCGGTTATCAGAAACTGATCTCCGTCGATGCGCAGTTGAGCAAACACGGCTACTCCGCTGAAGCCGCTCGAGTCTGGCTCAACCAGATGCAGAATCGCCTCCGCACCGTTCCCGGCGTCAGCGCCGTATCGCTGGTCAAGATCCCACCTCTTGGCCACGTCGTGTCCAACAGCCGCACCGAGATCAACGGTCGCGTTGTCACGGTATATCCCAACTGGGTTGATCCCGGCTTCTTCGCCACCATGCAGATCCCCCTCAAAACAGGACGCACCTTCTTCTCCGGCGAGAAGCATGCCGTCATTGTCAGCGAGTCCTTTGCGCGGCAGCAATGGCCCGGCCAGAACCCGCTCGGGCAGCAGATCGGCGACGGAACCACGAAGGACACTGTCATCGGTGTCACCGGCGACGCCCACATCAACGCCCTCAACGATGACGACGCTGCAGAACAATACTGGCCCGCTCAACCCGACGACATGCCCGGCATGGTCGTCATCGTGCGAGCCGCAGGCGAACCCGGCTCACTGACTCCCGCAATCAAGTCCATCAGCGAAGGCCTCGATCCGAAAGCCATGCCGGAGATTCGGCAGATCAGGCTGCTCTATCGCGAAGATGTCTCGCGCCTCGAAATGATCGCAACCGCCGTCAGCGCAATCGGCATCACCGCTGTCTGCCTCGCCGGCATCGGGCTTATTGGACTCGTGGCCTTCACGGTTTCGCAGCGCACCAAGGAAATTGCGATTCGCATTGCGCTTGGAGCCCGGCCTGCAGCGGTGCTTGCTGCAGTCCTGCAACAATACGCATGGCCGGTCGCTCTCGGATTGCTTGCGGGCGGCTTGTTTGCCGCGTTCGCTTCACACGTTCTCCGCGTCGGCCTCTACGGCGTCAGCAATCTCGATCCCGCCAGCTACGCCGGAGCCATCGGCACGCTGATTGCCATCGTGCTTGCCGCCGCACTGCTGCCCGCCCGCCGCGCACTGCACCTCGATCTAGCCAAAACGCTGCACTACGAATAAGAACGAATATGACGAATTCTGCCACAACCATTACAGCGTTATGCTGCCACCGGGAACAGTCATAAGCTGCCAGTCAGTACAGGGGAATCCCGTCATCGCAAACCAGAGGACTCAGCAGCATCATCCCCGCCGAAGGCATGCGAAGATATCGATCAACCAATAGCTGAAGGGCGGACGGTCACACGCCCAAGACCGTCCTTTGAGGCCGGTTATACGGTCGTGAGTGATCTGAATAGCTCAGACATCCCCTTTCAAACCCGCTACGGTCATCGTG
>NZ_JBARMD010000161.1:0-5107 GCF_049802275.1 Occallatibacter sp.
ACGTAGCTGCCCCAGGCCCTGCAAGGCACCTCAGCAATTACACTCGTAGAGGTGCTTCGACAGGACACATCGAGGCGGCAACTCGACCTGACCTTTGAGGAGCCGCAGACTGCCCGCCGCATCTGGCCTGTGCGCGAATTGGTGGAGCATGTCTGCGAGCAAATAGAACATGAGTTCAGCGATATCTGGGTCGAGGGCGAGATTTCCAATTGCCGCCCTGCGCCATCAGGACACCTGTATTTCACGCTGAAGGATGCTGAGGCTCAGTTGCCGGTAGTGCTTTTTCGGCGGCAGGTGCTTCTGCTGCGCTTCAAGCCCGAAGATGGAATGCACGTGCTGGTACGCGGGCGCGCAAGCGTGTACGCCCAGCGTGGACAGTTGCAGCTGGTAGGCGAAACCATTGAGCCCGTCGGTGCAGGATCGCTGCAATTGGCCTTCGAACAACTCAAAGAGCGACTGAAAGGCGAAGGGTTATTTGACGCTGCCCGCAAGCGGCCTCTTCCCACGTTTCCGCGTTCGGTGGGAATCGTAACGTCGCCGACCGGCGCAGTAATCCGCGACTTCCTCAACATCGTTGGACGACGCCATGCTGGGTTAAATGTTCTCGTGTGCCCCGCAGCAGTGCAAGGCGAGCAAGCGCCGGGCGAAGTTGAAGCGGCCCTGGCTCAGCTCAATGCCAGCGGGCTGGTGGATGTGATCGTTGTAGCCCGCGGCGGAGGGTCGCTCGAGGACTTGAGCGCCTTCAATGGCGAGCGGGTAGCGCGGGCGATCGTTGCATCGGGGTTGCCCGTAGTTTCGGCGATCGGACACGAGACCGACTTCACGATCGCGGATTTCGTGGCGGACCTGAGAGCGCCCACCCCTTCGGCAGCTGCGGAATTGATCACCGAAGCACAGCACCGCATCGCCGAACGAGTTGAAACGCAGGCTAATCGTTTGGAGCGCGCGACTCGATTCCAACTTCTACACGCACGGCAACAGTTCGAAACCGTGGCCCTGGACCGCGCCGAGCGGCGTACCATGGCAACGCTGCACAGGCTCAGCCAACGGCTGGACGATCTTGGGTTTCGCATGGAAGCAAGGATCACCGGGCTGGTACGCTCACGACAACGCGAGGTGACAGAACTGGCGGCGGATGTGCTGCATCATGAGCCGCGACAGATGTTGGCACGTATGCAGGAAAGGCTTGGTCTCGACGGAACGAGGCTGGAGCGCTCGCTGGAGCGGACTCTGCGAAGGTGGGCGGCACGACTCGATGGCCTCGAGGGGCGGTTGCGATCGCTATCGCCCCTCGCAGTGTTAGAGCGCGGCTACGCCCTGGTGTTAAGCGGAGACGGCACGGTGATCCGTTCAACTGCCGAGGTTGGCCCCGGCGATCAACTCCGAACCCGATTGAGTGACGGCGAGTTCAGCAGCACGGTTGACGAAGTGGCAGGAAAGAAGAAGCGTAAGAAGTGAGGCTATGAGTACAGAAACTGCGCGCAAGCTGTTTGGTACCGATGGGATTCGAGGCATCGCGGGCGATCCGCCGCTGGACGCCAGAACGATCTACGCAACCGGATTGGCGCTGGGCCACTCGCTCCGCCGCAACTCCGATCCCAAGGTAATTCTGGGTCGCGACACCCGCGAATCGAGCACATGGATTGGCGCAACCATCAGCGCCGCGCTGCGCGAAACTGGTGTTCGGGTGGAAAGCGCGGGGGTCGTCCCCACCCCGGCGGTGGCGTTCCTCGTGCGCAACCGCGGCTTCGATGCAGGCGTTGTAATTTCCGCGTCTCACAATCCGTGGCGCGACAACGGGATCAAGCTCTTCGGCTCGGATGGTTTTAAATTGCCGGATGCCGCGGAAGCTTCCATTGAGGATGAGATTCTGCGGCGCTCCGAAAAGGCTGTCGTGCCGGAAATATCTGAACTGGCACGAGTCGAAGATAACGCGGCCCTTCCCGAGCAATACATTCAGTTCCTCATCGAATCTGTCCCGGGTCTCAAGTTGGATGACTTGCGCATCGTCGCCGATTGCGCCAACGGAGCCGCTGCGAGAGTAGCACCTGAATTGTTTGCGCGATTAGGTGCACGGATTCCGAACGAGTTCACACTGTTGAACATTTCGC
Source organism: Occallatibacter sp. (assembly GCF_049802275.1). NCBI lineage: Bacteria > Pseudomonadati > Acidobacteriota > Terriglobia > Terriglobales > Acidobacteriaceae > Occallatibacter > Occallatibacter sp. The sequence continues at coordinate 2,112 of NZ_JBARMD010000161.1, forward strand.
CGGACGGCCGCAACATCAACGACGGATGCGGAGCGCTGCACCCGCTGTGGGTTGCGGCGGAGGTTCAAAGGCACGAAGCAGCAATGGGGCTAACATTTGACGGTGATGCAGACCGGTGCATGCTGGCTGGCGCGCACGGCAACGTGATCAACGGCGATGCCATCTTGCTCATGGCCGCACGGGATTTGAAGGCACGTGGAATGCTTACGGGTGATCTTGTCGTGGCGACAACCATGTCGAACATGGGGCTGGAGGCGGCACTCAAGCGGTCCGGTATTCGGATGCTGCGCGCATCGGTGGGCGATCGATATGTACTCGAGCAGATGCAGCAGCACGATGCTGCGCTAGGCGGAGAGCAGTCCGGTCACATTCTCTTCCCTCACCTCTCAACAACCGGAGATGGTCTGCTGACCGCACTTGTCATTCTGGATCTGATCGCACGGACTGGTAAAACCGTTGAAGAACTAACTGCCGACCTGCAGGTATACCCGCAGGTGATTGTGAACGTAAAGGTGCGCGAGAAGAAGCCGCTGGACACAATTCCGGCTGTGGCAAAACGAATCCGCGCGGCGGAAGAGGAACTGAGAGACACGGGCCGCGTGGTAATTCGCTATTCCGGAACCGAGGCGCTGGCACGAGTCATGATCGAGGCTGAAAGCGAAGAGGCGATGCGACGCCACGCGGATGCGATCGCTAATGCGATTCGGACAGAGCTGGGAGCCTGAACCACTAACGCGACAAGCTTAGAGGTCGCGCCAGTTGGGTCCGAAACCCAGGTCGGCAACAAGGGGCACCTTGAGTTCGATCACGCCTTCCATCTCGGCACGTACCAGCGCTTCCACCTCTTTAGTCTCGGCTGCAGGAACTTCAAAGAGCAGCTCATCGTGAACCTGCAGGACCATCCGCGTCTTCAACTTGCGATCGGCCAGTTTGCGATCGAGCGAAATCATCGCGAGCTTGATAAGGTCAGCCGCCGTGCCTTGCAGAGGCGTGTTGACGGCGGTACGCTCGGCGAATCCGCGGGAGTTTGGATTCCGGCTCGTAATATCGGGGATAGGCCGCACGCGCCCGAAGAATGTCCGTACGGCACCGTCGAGGCGCGTCTCTTCGAGGGTCTTCTCAATGAAGGCCTTAACACCCTGATAGCGGGCAAAGTAGCGATCAATATAGGCTCTCGCTTCGGCCTGCGGAATACCCAATTGGGCTGCCAGGCCAAACGGTGAGATGCCGTAGACGATACCGAAATTAACAGCCTTGGCGCGGTTACGCGTCTCTTTGTCCATGGTGTCCGCGGGGACACCGAAAACCTCGCTTGCCGTTAGTGTGTGGATGTCTTCGTTGTTCTGGTAGGCACGCACGAGAAGCGGATCACCGCTGAAATGAGCGAGCAGCCGCAGCTCTATCTGCGAGTAGTCTGCGGAAAGCAGTTGCGTACCGGGAGCGGCGACAAATGCTGCGCGGATTTCACGGCCCAGCTCAGTGCGAATAGGAATGTTCTGCAGATTTGGATTGACGGAGGAAAGACGGCCGGTGGCTGTGGCCGCGGCTTGAAACGTGGTGTGGACGCGCGACTCGGAGTCGGCCAACAGCGGCAAAGAATCCACGTAATTCGATTTGAGCTTGGAGAGATGCCGATACTCGAGGACGAGACGCGGGACTTCGTTGGATTCAGCAAGGCCCTCGAGCACATCCACCGCGGTGGAAATGGCTTTGCCCTTGCCATATTTCCCCGGCACAGGCAGGCCCAGATCTTGGAAGAGCACTTCACCAAGCTGTTGGGGCGAATTGATATTGAAGCGGCGGCCAGCAAGGGAGTAGATGCTTTCGCCGACGCGCGCGAGTTCGGCGCCAAATCTTCTCGAGAGGCCGTCGAGAACGCCGGCGTCGATCCGAACGCCGCTCTTCTCCATCCGAAAAAGCACGGGGGCGAGAGGCAGATCGATCTTCTCGTAAACACTGGTGACCTTGCTTCGCTCCGCCTCAATACCGAGGTCGGTTACCAGAGCGTGTGTTACAACGGCAGCGGCCGGCAGAGACTGTGGCGCTGACTGGTTATGACGCACAGCGACGTCGGCGAGGGTCTGCGTGGTATTCGTCGGATTCAGTGCATAGGAGAGCAGCATCGAATCATCCACTTTACCGTGCAGATTGACGCCGAGTCCGCTGAGAACATGCAGCGCAAGCTTCAGGTCGTGGACGCGCTTCGGCACATCTGCATTTTCAAGCAGCATTTTTAGTTCGGGAGTAAGCGGAAGACAGAGGCCTTTGCCCGCTTCGGCACTGACACCAACGCTGGATTCAGTCTTCTTTTCTGCTTCTTCGACGATATCCAGCAACGACATGGTTTGCGGAACCGCCGGTTCGTCCGATTCAGACTCCAGTTCAGTTGGTTCTACTGCGGCGAGCGCGAAGGCAAACCCGCCTTTCCGCGCAGCTGCGTAGAACGCGGCTGCCTGCTCGTCCGTAGCCTGTTCGATGAGTTCGAACACCGGTGCCGAAGCCGAAGGCGCAAGTTCGCGAAGCATCGAAGTAAACTCGAGTTCGCTGAAAAGAGTGCGACACGCCTCCAGATCCGGTTCCTGTGTCTCCATTGCCTTCAGGTCGAGCGGAAGAGGAACGTGACAGTCGATGGTCACCAATTCCTTCGAAAGCAAGACCGCATCGCGATTCTGCTCCAGCGATTCGCGGTAACTCTTACGTTTGACTTCAGAGGCACGATCAAGGACGGCTTCCACGCTGCCGAATTCAACGATGAGGTCGACGCTGCCCTTGTCACCTATACCGGGTGCGCCTGGAATGTTGTCGATATTGTCGCCACGCAGGGCCATCACATCGATGACCTTCTCAGGTGGAACGCCGAGGACCTCAGCCACCTTTGCAGCATCAAGGATGAGGTTATCTTTTTGCGGATTCAGGACCCTCACATGCTCCGTGACGAGCTGCATCATGTCCTTGTCGCCAGAGACGATGAAGACCTCATGCCCGAGTTCCGCGGC